>DASZUP010000521.1:0-5135 GCA_035547635.1 Pirellulales bacterium | reverse complement strand
AGGCCGAGGTCGGAGACCACGATGTGCGGCCGGTGCTGGCGGGCGGCCGCCAGGCCCGTGTCGCCGTCGAAGGCCACCTCTACCTCGTGCCCCAGATACGAGAGCAGCGTTTGTAAACTGTGGGCCGCATCCTGGTTGTCTTCCACAATCAGAATCTTGCGCGGGATCGACTCGCTTGCAGGGGCGCAGTTGGCCGCCGAGGCGGGGGCGGCGCCGGAAGCGGATGCCAGCGGGAGCTGAATGGTGAAGGTCGCCCCCTGGCCGTGCCCGCCGCTTTCGGCAGTCACGGAGCCGCCGTGTAACTCGGTCAGGCCCTTGGTCAACGCCAGCCCCAGCCCCAGTCCTCCCTTTTCGCGTCCGGAAGATTGCATGGCCTGACTGAACGGCTCGAACAGCCGGGACAGGACGGCGCTATCGAGCCCTACGCCCGAGTCTTGCACCGAGACCGTTGCCAGGCGCCGCTGTTGGTCGGCCGCCGCCCGCACGAAGACGCGACCGCCCCGGGCGGTGAACTTGCCGGCGTTGTGCAGCAGGTTGCCGACCACTTGCGCCAGCCGGGTGGCGTCGCCCGTGATCGCCAACGGCTCGTCCGGCAATTCCAATTCCAGGCTCAAACCGGCTGCCGAAAGCGTCGGCCGGTAGTCTTCGGCGGTCTGGCGAACGATGGCGGCCAGGTCGCAGTCTTCGGTCCGCAACTGCACCTTTCCACGCGCGATGCGGGCCACGTCCAGCAGATCGTCGATCAAGCGAGTCATGTGCGAAACTTGCCGGGAGATAATCTCTCGCGCGTTCTCCGCGGCGTCGCCGCTTGACTGTGCGATGCGCAAGATTTCCACCGCGTTGCGGATCGGCGCCATCGGGTTGCGCAGTTCGTGCGCCAGCATGGCCAGGAACTCGTCTTTGCGCTGGTCCGCCGCCTTCAGCGCCTCGGCTTGCAGCCGGCTTTCCTTGAGCAGGCGTGCGTTCTCTTCGTTGGCCAGCTTGAGTTCGTCGCGTTGGATCGCCACCTCTTGGCGGCGCCGATACAGGTCGAAAAACACCTCGGCCTTGCTCTTGAGCACGTCGGGCTCGATCGGCTTTTGCAGGAAGTCCACGGCGCCCGCGCCGTAACCGCGGAAGCGCCGCTGCAGGTCCGCGCTGCCGGCGGTCAGAAAGATGATCGGCACGCGACGCGTCCGCTCCGTTCCGCGCATCAGCTCGGCCAGTTCGAAACCGTCCATGCCGGGCATCTGCACGTCAATCAGCGCCAGCGCCGCATCGTGTTTGAGCAGCAACTCGAGCGCATCCGGCCCCGATCTCGCCTTGAGCAGCACCAGCCCGTCGCGACGCAGCAACGCCTCCAGCGCCAGGAGGTTTTCCTCCAGGTCGTCAACCAGCAGAAAGTGAACGGGATCCGGCAGCTTGTTCATCATGAAGCGGGAGCGACCTCGAGCAGGTAAGACGCCAACTCGGAAAGGGTCAACGCACGCGCGCCGACGCAGGCATCGAGCGCGGCACGAGGCATGTTGGGAGCGTAGGCCGTGTCCGGCCGCTGTACCAGCGCGGTTCCGCCGGCATCCTCGACGGCCCGCAGCCCTTGGGCCCCGTCGCTGCTGGCGCCCGTCAAGACCATGCCGATCAGCGCCGCGCCATAAGCCTCGGCCGCCGAAGAGAGCAGCAGGTCGATGGCAGGACGCGAGTAATTAACGGGCTCTTCGCTGGAAAGCGACAGCCGCTTGTCGGCCTCAACCAGCAAATGATAGTCGGCCGGCGCAAAGTACGCCGTCGCAGGGCGGATCGGCTCTTTGTCTTCGGCCTCTCGCACGGCGATCCGGCAGCGCGCCCCGAGCAGCTCGGTGAGCATGCTGTCTCGGCTCGCCGGCCGATGGACCACCACCATCAGCGCCAGCGGAAAGTCTTTCGGAAGGGCGGAGAGCAATTGCGACAAGGCGTCCAGCGCGCCGGCCGACGCCCCGATCGCCACCGCTTCGGGCTGCGGTTGGTTCATGGGGCGGCTCGCTTTCGGTAGATGCGCGCCTCGCGGTCGAATTCCGTGAAGGCCTCGGCGTGGGTCGAAAAGCGAAGATTCTCCTTGGCGCCGATGCCGAGGAATCCGTTCCAGGGCAGGGCGTCTTTGAACAGGCCGATGGCGCGGTCCTGAAACTCCCGATCGAAATAGATCAGCACGTTGCGGCACGAGACGAACTGAACTTCCGCGAACACCGAGTCGGTCACCAGGCTGTGGTCGGAAAAAACGGTCCGCTGACGCAGGCTCTTGTCGAACACGGCCGCGCCATAGGCGGCAGTGTAATACTCGGACAGCGACGACTTACCGCCCGATTGCCGGTGGTTTTCGGTAAACAGGGGCATGCGGTCCAGCTCATAAACCCCTGCTTCGGCGCGTTTCAGCGCTTCGGGGTTGATGTCGGTGCCGTAGAACATGGTGCGATTCTCCAGCCCTTCCTCGCGGAACAAGATGGCCAGAGAATAGAGCTCTTCGCCCGCGCTGCACCCGGCCACCCAGACCTTCAGCGATGGATAGGTGCGCAAGTAGGGCACGACCCGTTCCCGAAGCGTACGAAAATAAGCGGGATCGCGAAACAGCTCGCTGACTTGCACGGTGAGAAACGAAAGCAGGCGGGGAAGCACGGCCGAATCGTGCAGCACCAGTTCTTGCAGCCCGGAGTAGCTGCTGCAACCGAAATGGTCTTTCGCCTGCGACAGCCGACGTTTCAGCGACGCCATGGCATAACCGCGGAAGTCGTAGCGGTACTTGCGGAAGATGGCGTCGAGCAGAAGCCAGATCTCAATTTCGTCGGTCTTGTCGGACACGCGCTCGCCTCTTCGCTTATCTCGGCATCCAGACGCGGACCAGGGACAACAGCTTTTCCACGTCCAGCGGCTTGGCCATGTAATCGTTGGCGCCGGCCGCCAGGCAATGCTCCTGGTCGTTCTTCATGGCCTGGGCCGTGAGCATGATGATCGGAAGCTTTTTCCAGTCCGGCCGTTTGCGAATCTCACGCGTCGCCGTAATTCCGTCCATCTCCGGCATCATGACGTCCATCAGCACCAGGTCGATCGGCAATTGAGAATCTTGACCGGCCTGCTCCAGCATCTCGATCGCTTCGCGGCCGTTTCTCGCAATCTGTACGACGGCCCCCCGCAGTTCCAGCACGCTCGTCAGGGCAAACACGTTGCGCACGTCGTCCTCGACGATGAGGATGCAGCGGCCTTCGATGGCGGCGTCGCGACTGGCGGCTTTCTCGAGCATCCGTTGCTGATCGGACGGCAGCTCGGAAACAACCTGGTGCAGGAACAAGGTGACCTCGTCCAGCAGCCGCTCGGGCGATTTGGCGCCCTTGATAATGATCGACTTGGAATAACGGCGGAGCTGCTGCTCCTCTTCGGCGGAGAGATCCCGGCCGGTGTAAACGATGACCGGCGGAAAAGCGTAGGAATCTTCGCGGCTGAGGGTTTCCAGCAGCGAGTAACCCGAGGCGTCCGGCAGCGTCAGGTCGAGGACCATGCAGTCGAAAGTCGCGTTTTTGAGCTGCTGAAGGCACTCGGCGGCATTGGCGGCCCCGACGGTTTCAACTTCCTGGGAGCCGAGCAGCTTGCGCAAGCCTTCGAGCTGGACCGGATCGTCTTCGACGATCAAGACCCGTCCCATTTGCTGGTCGAGCCGGGTTTCCAACTGCTGCAGCGCATCGGAGATCTGCTCTCGCTTGGCGGGCTTCAGCAAATAGCCCGCCGCTCCCAGCGAGAGCGCCGTCTGCGCATGATCGCTGGCGGAGATAACGTGGACGGGCATGTGCCGCGTGCGCCGATCGTGCTTCAGCCGGTCCAGAACCCACAGGCCGGAATGGTCCGGCAGCCCGACGTCCAGCACGATGGCGCTGGGCCGATATTGCACCGCCGCGGCGAACCCGTCTTCGGCCGTGTTTGCGATCAGGCACTGGAACTTGAGCTCATGCGCCAGATCGTAAAGGATGCGGGCGAACGTCTCATCATCTTCGACCACGAGCATCACCCGCTGCCCGGCGGAGAGCCGTTCACGATCGTCAGCAACGCGGCGCGCGGGGGCTGGATTCGTCGCCACGTTCGAAGTCCGCGAAGGGGCGCTCGGCGGCTCTGCTCTGGGCGCCGGCGCCGAGGCGATCGGCGATGTCGGCGTCGGCCGAGGCAGCGAGGCCGCCAGGGCCGCGTCGTAAGCGTCCGGCAAGCTGACGGTGAACGTGCTGCCGCGGCCCGGCTCGCTCGCCAGATGGATTTCGCCGCCCAGCAGCCGCATCAATTCTCGCGAGATGGAAAGGCCCAAGCCGGTCCCGCCAAACTTGCGATTCGCGGCGCTGTCTGCCTGCCGGAACGCCTCGAAGACCGCCTGCTGCTGGTCCGCGGGAATGCCGATCCCCGAATCGGAGACGGCGAACGAGATCTTTTCGTCTCCATTGCGGCTTACGACCAGTTCCACTTCGCCCGACTCGGTGAATTTAACGGCGTTGGAAAGCAGATTCTTGAGCACTTGGACGAGCCGCTGTCGGTCGGTGTGCAGCGACTCCGGACAGCCCGCCAGGGCTTGGAGCCGCAACGTGAGCCCTTTGTGCTGCGCCAACGGTTCAAAAGTGCGGCCCAGGTCTTCCAATAGGTCGGCAATGCGGACGGTTTCGGGACTGATCTCCATCCGCCCCGCCTCGATCTTGGAAAGGTCCAGGATGTCGTTGATCAGCTCGAGCAGGTCATTGCCGGCGGTCTGGATGGCTTCGGCGTATTGCACTTGCTCATCCGTCAGGTTTCCGCCCAGGTTGTCCGCCAACAGCTTGGCCAGAATCAGGGCCGAATTGAGCGGCGTGCGAAGTTCGTGCGACATGTTGGCCAGAAAGTCCGATTTATAGCGGCTGGCCTGCTCCAGTTCTCGGGCTTGTTTTTCCATAGCGGACTTGGCGCGGCTGGCCTCGTCTCGCTGCGCTTCCAGGAGTACGGTCTGCTCTTCCAACTGGGCGTTTGTCTGTTCGAGCTCGGCCTGCTGGTTTTCCAGGCGGCTTTGCGACTCTCGCAGAGCCCGGCTTTGTTCTTCGAGCTCCTCGTTGGAGACCCGCAACTCTTCTCCTTGAGCCTGCAGTTCCTCCGCTTGCCGCTGAGTCTCTTCCAACAGGTTT
>DASZUP010000520.1:0-3922 GCA_035547635.1 Pirellulales bacterium | reverse complement strand
CGCCCCCCCCGCCGGTTCTCGTGCGCGGATGGCGCTGCGTCTCCATCTGCGTTTTCAGCGTCCCCGAGACGCTACGGCGATTGTCGTCCGGGGGGGGCGTGGGGTCTTTCACCCTTTCAGCAGTTCCGTGAGCAGCTTGCGGCTGAGCCCTTTCTGTTGGATCTTCCGCAGCAGCAGTTCCTGAACTTCCTTGTCTTCCCCTAATTCCGCCAGCAGGTGTTCCGACTCCGATTCGGCGGCGGTGGACTGTGTCCCGGGAGAGTCGGCGGGCAGCGGGGCGTCGCAAATCTGCTGGATCAGACGAGACAACGTCTCCTCGTTTTGTCGGTCTTCATCGGGGCTTGAGCCCAAGCGGCGAGATTGCGAGAGCAACACATCCCGGCACGACTGGACAAAGACCGAATCGCCCGCGTGGGCGCGTCCGCCTCGGACGCGGAGAATGCGAGAGATCAGTATCGCCGGCCGAATGCTGGCGCTGCTGGTCTTAAAGCCTTCGTCGCGGAAGGCCCGCACCAGTGCGACGATCCGTTCGACCTCGGCCAGCGGCAGCCCCGACCGCTCCTGGGTGATGGCGGCCTCCGTCTGCTGATCGAATCCTTGCAGGAAGATCGTGACCATGCGGTCCAGCAGCGCGTCCTGCGCGCCGTGCACTCCGGCATATTCGGCCGGGTTGCTGGTGAAGAGGATGCGAAAGTCCGGATGGACGGGAATGCTTTTGCCGCGCAGCGGGAGCAAGTGCTCTTCCAGCACTGAGAGCAGCACGTTGTTGGCTTCCGGGCGCGAGCGCGTGAATTCGTCGTAGACTACGGTGTTGCCTGTTTCGCAGGCGTCTGTCAGCGCGCGGCCCACCCACATCGGCTTCATTTCCTCCTCGACCTTGAGCACGGTGTGGATGTAGTCGTCGCGCGTGTAGCTGCGTTTGAACCCGCTTTCCTTGCCCACCAGGTCGGCGGTTCCCATCTCGTCGTCTCCATGGATCAAGACCACCGGGCGGCCGAGACGCTGCGCCACGTACAGCGCCAGCGTGGTCTTGCCGCTGCCCGCCGGACCGCACAGGTGTACGTGCAATCCGTCTTCGATATAGGCCAAGGCGCGGTCGACCAGGTCTTTGATGAACGGCGTTTCGACGAAGTCCGCCAGCGGAGGTCCGACGAGCCGCGAGGCCGGCGCGGCGGTTGTTTTTCGACCGCTTGCGCCCCCCATTTGCCTTGCCGGAACGGGATCGGGGGAATAGGTGAAGTCCTGGTTACACCAGGAGCAGGAGTAGCGCCGCTCTCGCCCGGCTTCGACGCGGACTTCTTTATGGCACCAGGGGCAGGTCTCTTTCAGCATGTCCATCAGCGGACTCCTTGTTCCGCAGCTTCGCAATGCCTTGCGCTTTCCGGCGACAGGGGGAGCAAGGCCGTTACTACCGTGCCGGCTCCCGGCCGGCTGTCCACGGAGAATTCTCCGTCCGCGGCCTCGGCGTAATCTCGCATCGTCCCCATTCCAAGTCCGGCGTCGAGGCGTTCGACGTCGAACCCGCGGCCGTCGTCGCGCACGCTAAGTCGGAGCCAGCCAGCTCGGGGTACATCGAGCCGCACCGCGGCCTGGGAGACCTGGGCGTGCTTGACGACGTTCGTGAGCGCTTCTTCGGCGATGCGGTACGCGATCAGGCCTAAACGTTCTGAAACCAGATCGCGATTCGCCGACATCATTTCAGTCAGCGACTTGTCCAGTTGGATGTCGAGAGCCAGCGTCGTGGCGAACTCGTCGTGGAAAGATTGAAAGCCGGCCGCAAGTCCTTGACGCAGGGCCGAAGGATAGAGCCGTCCGCTGAGGACGTCCACTTGTCGCTCGATTTGCGCGGTCAGTTCTTCGAGCTCGGCATTCTGCTCTCGAGACATTTCCAGATCGCCGCTTTCTTTTTTCAGCAGCTCGTGTTGTAAGAGCTGGTGCAGTCGGCTGGTCAGGCTCTCCAGCTTTGCCTCCACGCCGTCGTGCAGCTGAGCGGCGATATCGCGGCGCACCCGCTCGTGTGCGGTAAGCAGGCGCCGGCGCGAACGCCTCAGCACCTCCGCCGTGGCAAGGGCGACTCCCTGCCCGACCAGCGCCTCATTGGCCGCCTTGCGGGCGATGGCATACCTCATCGACCGGGCTAGTTGCTGACTGTCGACCTGGCCCTTGACCAGATAGTCTTGCGCGCCCTCTTGCAGCGCCTCATCTCCGAGCGTTTCGTCCTGGAACCCAGTCAGCACCACGATCGGCGCCGAGGGCGCCTGGGCCCGCGTCAAAATCAACGTGTCGATGCCATGGCTGTCCGGCAGTCCCAGGTCCAGCAGTACGACGTCGCACGGCTCCTTCCAGAGAAATTCCAAGGCCTCGCTGAGGCGTCTGACGTGGGTCATTTGGAACTGGCCGGGCAGCGCTTCTTCCAGCCCCTCGTACAACAGCCGGGCGTCGCCCAGGTTGTCTTCGACCAGCAACACGCGGATGGATTCAGTGGTCATGTCCTGCTCCTCGTATTCCTAATCCGGCGGCAGTTTCACATTTGTGAAACACGACTCCTGGATCGTTTTTTCAACCTGGAAGAACGGCCCCCAGTCGACCGGCCTGTGACGGGTCTCATCCCCAAGGGCGACCTGCACCGGCAGCGCGTCGCCTGTCAAAGCCGCCAACGGGGGCGACTCTCGTAGCGATTCCGATATCCAATCCTGGCGGCCGGGTTCATCGGATGGCGCCTGCGAGCGGCCTGCTTCTGGCAAAAGTCCGGCAGGGCACACGATGAGCGTCCTCTTCCTGGTTCGGGCTGACGATTTCCGGCCTTCGGGCGGCGCATCCGACGGGTTCTGCCGCCTTGAGATGCAGATTCTGCAGCCGGCCCGTTGCCGCGCGCCAAGGATCGAGCGGAGCGAATGCCGCGCCGCGATAGAGCGAATGGCCGCGCGTGGCGTCTAACCGCCGTTGCGGCAAGAGATTGGGCGCGCGGCGCCAGGAAAAACGTCGATCGCGTGGAAAGGGCCGGACAAACGGCGCCCGGGAACCCGTTCCCCTGCGGGCTTCGCTTACCGTATTCCCTTACGCCAAGATCTCGTGGATCGGCTCGCCGAAGTCGATGTCCAATCGCTTGTGGCCCGGGATTTCCAGCTTGCGGTGATTCAAACCGAGTTGGTGCAGCACCGTGGCGTGCAGGTCGGTCACGTAGTGCCGGTTCTCCACGGCGTGAAAACCGAGCTCGTCCGTCGCGCCATGCACGACGCCCCCCTTGATGCCGCCGCCGGCCATCCACACGGAGAAGCCGTAAGGATGATGGTCGCGGCCGTCAGAGCGCTCGGCGCCGGGCGTGCGCCCGAACTCAGTGCCCCACACGACCAGCGTTTCGTCCAGTAGCCCGCGCTGTTTGAGATCCTTCAGCAGTCCGGCGATCGGCTGGTCGACCTGGGCGCAGTTCTGCGTGTGATTGTCTTTCAGTTTGCTGTGAGCGTCCCATGAGCCCGGGTGATAGACCTGTACGAACCGCACGCCCCGCTCCACCAGCCGCCGCGCGGCCAGGCAGTTCTTGCCGAACGGCGCCGCCGTTTTGTCGTCCAGACCGTACAGACTTTGCGTGGCGGACGTCTCTCGGTCAATGGCCATGACTTCCGGCGCGGCCAGTTGCATGCGCGACGCCAGCTCGTATGCCTTCACGCGGGCTCGCAAGGCGGGATCGTCCGGGTACTGCACGCCGGCCAGGTTATTCAAATCTCGCAGCAGGTCCAACTGCTCGCGCCGTTCGCGCACCGAGACATCGGCGCCCGGCGTGGCGAAGGGGAGGGGATTCTGGGGATCGACGCGCATCTCGACGCCCGCATGTTCGGGGCCCAGGTACGCGGCTTGGTGCGCGCCGTCGCCGCCGCAGCAATCTCCTGGGCCGTTGCCCAAGACCACGAAGCTCGGCAAGTTG
>DASZUP010000519.1:0-2241 GCA_035547635.1 Pirellulales bacterium | reverse complement strand
AACGCTTCGAGTTAGCGCTGCGGCTGAACAATCTGTTGGCATCGCCCGGCTTTTCCGGCTGGATGGAAGGCGAGCCGCTCGACATCGGTAAGTTGCTCTATACGAGGGACGGGAAACCGCGGCTGTCGGTGATCTCGATCGCCCATTTGTCCGAAGCCGAGCGCATGTTCTTCGTGTCCATCCTGCTGAACGAAATGCTGGCCTGGACGAGAACGCAGTCGGGCACGTCCAGCTTGCGGGCGATCCTGTACATGGACGAAATCTTCGGTTACTTCCCCCCCTCGGCCAATCCGCCGTCGAAGACGCCTATGCTCACGCTGCTTAAGCAGGCCCGCGCGGTCGGCGTGGGAATCGTGTTGGCCACGCAGAATCCCGTCGACCTGGACTACAAGGGGCTTTCTAACGCGGGAACGTGGTTTCTCGGCCGGCTGCAGACGGAGCGGGATCAGGTCCGGGTGCTGGACGGACTGGAAGGCGCCTCGGCCGCTGCAGGCGCGCGTTTCGACCGTCAACGCGCAGCCGCCACCTTGTCCGCCCTCGGCAGCCGCGTATTTCTGATGAATAACGTGCACGAAGACGAGCCGGTCGTATTTCAGACGCGCTGGACGTTATCGTACCTGCGCGGACCATTGACTCGCGACCAGATCAAGTTGTTGATGGACGAACGACGGGCGGTTTTCCAACCGCCGACGCCTGCTACCGAGACGGCGCAACAGGGGGCGCCGAGTAGAACATTGGACGCCCGGCCTCTTTTGCCGCCGGGAACGCCTGAGGCGTTCTGGCCGGTACAGATCGAGGCGCCTGGCAGCCGCATTGCCTACCGCCCTTACTTGTTCGGCGCCGGACGGTTGCACTACGTCGAGGCCAAGGCCGGAATTGATCGCTGGCAAGCGATTATTGCGCTAGCGCCGGCCGAGCCCGCAAACGGAAGCATCTGGGATCAGGCGAATCTGTTGCAACAAGCGGACGCCGCCGCCGAGTTGGAGAGTCAACCGGAACCCGGCGCAGGGTTTTATCCTCTGCCTGCCGAATTCTCCCAGGCGAAGAATTATGCGGCGTGGTCCAAGACGCTCAAAGATCATTTATATCGCAATGTCACGTTGAATCTCTGGAAATGCATTGCCCTGAAGGAAAGTTCGCGCGCCGAGGAATCCAAAGGCGATTTTCTGGCCCGGTTGGCCCATGCGGCGCGCGAGGACCGCGACGCCCAGGTGGAAAAACTGCAAGCAGCTTATGCCTCGAAACTGGCGACGCTCAAGGAACGAATTCGCAAGGCCGAACAGCGAGTCGACCGTGAAAAATCGCAATCGACCCAGCAAACGCTGCAAGCCGCCATCTCCTTCGGGGCCTCGGTGTTGGGCGCCTTGTTGGGACGCAAGCTGGCGAGCACGGCCAACATGAATCGCGCCGCTTCGGCGATGCGCGCAGCCGGGCGCGCCGCGCGCGAGCATGGAGACATCAAGCAGGCGGAAGACTCGGTCGAAGCCCTCCAGCAGCGACTCACGCAACTTGAGGCAGAGTTTCAAGCCGAAGTCGACCGCATCGAGGCGGCGGTCAAGCCGGACGCACTGACGCTCGAACCATGGACGATCCGCGCCAAGAAAAGCGAAATTGCCATTGAGCGCGTCACGCTGGTCTGGATGCCTTGGAACGTCGATGCCGCCAACCAGGCGACTCCAGCCTTCGATGAGATTCGGCCCTAGAGCTCCGTCGTCGGGGCTTGATCCACTATCAATGGTTGTGAAAAAAGTGAGCATGTTCGCACCGCACCATGCGTTTCGTTGGCTGCCGATTGCCCTTGGCCTTCTGCTGCCCCTGACGGCTTTCGCCATGAATCCTGCGGCTCCCGAGAGCCTGACGGAAAAAGAGGCAGAGGAAATTCAGCAGCAGTTGACGGTTCTTGATCAAAAGCTGTCGGCGTTGCGAAAGGAAACCGAGCAAGCCGATGAACCTCGCAGGCGGGACCTGATTGCCGACGCGGAGATCTTCTCCAAAGGCGTCGCCTGGGCGCTGCGTTACGAGACGAAGCTCTCGGCGGCCGATATCGCACTGATTAAAAAATCTCTGGACCGAGGCCAACAGCGGGCCGATGCGCTTGCTCGCGGCGGCGCCGAGTGGACCGGTGCACCAGGGCGGATGGCTTGCGGCTATGTTTCGGCCGTCGATGGTTCGACACAGCCATTCGGCCTGGTCGTTCCGGCCGGCTACGATCCGCAACATCCCATCCGGCTGGACGTTGTG
>DASZUP010000518.1:0-3452 GCA_035547635.1 Pirellulales bacterium | reverse complement strand
CTTAGGCGACCTTGTACAGCGTGAAAGTTCCCGTCGTGACGCCGCCGTAGTAGTCTTCGAGATAGATGTTGCCGGTCATCACGTTGCCAACCACCTTGCCGGTGAGCTGCTCAATGATGAATCCCGGCTGCAAGTCGATATTGAAGACGAGGCTCGTCCCGGCCACCGTGCCAATCAGGTCCAATGTGCCGGAACCGCTCGTGGTGACGCTGCCGGTTACGACCGTGGTAAACTGCGGGTTCGCCTTGAGTTGAATCGTCATGCCGCCCGAGATGTTTCCCAGCGGGTTGGTCTCGGTGAATTGCCCCTGCCAAACGCCGGTCGTATCGGCGGTCGGCGTCGCCTGGCCGTTGTCAATATTGACGACCGAGACGTCGGGCGCGTCCAGCCCATTGTACGCCGGATCGGAGCTGCTGGCTCCTCCTACAATGATCGTATACGGCGCCAGGCCTTCGCGTACGCCGTCGTTCTTGCCGTAGACGGTGAATACGCGAGGCTTGTTCCAGTTGGTCGCATCGAACGTGACCTTCGTCGGCGTGACGTCTCCTTCGCTCGCGTCGCTGCTGATCAAGATCATCTTGACCGGCGCCAGCGGCTTGCTGGCGAGTTGGATGGTGAATTGGGACGATCCGCCGTCTTCGGTCGTCGTCAAACCGCTGGTGGGCGTCACAATGACGCCGGCGCGGTTCTCGTTGACGTCCGTGACGTTGATCTGGCCGGGCGACGGGAGCACGCCCTGGTAATCGGGCATGGTGCTCTGAGCGGGCGACAGCGTGACGGCGAAGTTGTGATTGCCGTCCGCCGTCTGCGTGTCGAGCGCGGTGATGCTGACTCGTTGCGGCAGCCACCAGTTATCGGGCGTGAAAACCAGGATGCCCGGCGTCAAAACGCTGCGAGTCGGGTCGCCGTTCGTCAGGTTGATGCTGACGACCCCCTCGGGCTTTTTGGTCAGGCGCACTTCGACCGCCGCCTCGTCGCCGATCACCTCGTGGATCGTTACGTCGGGACCGCCCGCAACCAGAATCTGCCCCGCGGGCCCGGCCTTTTGCACGTCGTTTGACGTCGCCGACTGCGCCGACAGGGCGTCGTGAATTAAGCCGGTCGCCTGGCTCGCAATGGAATCCAACTGGCTCTTGGCGTAGTGCCGCAAACTGTCGACCGAGCCGCGCAGCTCGCCCAGCACGTCCGCATTCGCGGGATCGACCAGCATGCTGACCGATTGGATGATGAGCCCCGAGCCATAAACGATGTAAGGAAGTGGCGTAGCCAACAGTGCCGGCTGGACCGCGCTGGCGCCGAGCACTCCCAGTTCCAGTTGCAATCCCCAAGAGAACATAACGTTGGAAATCGTTTCCAATGTTTCGTCGGAAAGGGCGGGCGACGCCGGTTTGCCGACAAGCAGTTGCTTGAAGTTCGCCGCAGTCGGATTCGCCTGGGCCGCGGCGGCAAGTTGCTGGCCGGTATCGACGCCGTTTTGCAACGGGCTTGTGCGAACTCCGTCCAGGGCGGCGAACATCATCTTGTCGAGCATCATCAGCTCGGTTTTGCTCAGCGTCACGTTTCGGCCGCCCACCGCGCCCAGGTCGAAGCTCGCGGTCGGATCAGGACCGAGCAAGGCCTGCAGGTCGCTCTCAAACAGCGCCAGCCGGTCATGTTCGGCGGCCAGGTCCGCCGTCAAGGCGGGCGTGGCGAAGTCCGAGGCCGACAAGGTCGTTGCGTTTGCCGCCGGCGCCATCGCCAAGGCGGTCGGCGCCGGCGCCGACAGTTGTGCTTGCAACTGCTCCAGGGCCTGCAGCGCCCCTTGGACATAAGCCAACGTGACGGCGCCCGCCGTGAACGGCGACTGCGGCAGCGTTTGAATCTGAATCGCTCCGATGGTGGCCGGCCGAACGGGCGTCGAGTCGACGAGGAGCTGCACGCTAACCGTGCCCGTAGCAATTTGCCCTGTGCTTGGGTCGATCAACGGCGGCACGACCACCGAGACCTGGTTGCTCGCGACCTTCAGCGGCGACGCGTCGAGGCGGAACCCTTGCGAGTCGGCGAACTCGACCTTGATGTCGGCATTCGGATTGATCGGCTGCCCCATCAATACGAGCTGCGAACCCGGCTCGACCGAGCGTTGCGCCACGCTGTTGTATTCCGCGCTGTCGAGCAGGAACCGCTGGATCTGAAAAGTCGTGGCGCCGTGCTGAAATTGGTCGATCCAATAGGCGCGTCCGCCCGGGTCCGCGTCGCGGCGAAGGAAATCGCGGTACATCTGATCGACGCCGACGCCGATAAACTCGGGGCTATTGATGAAGCCTTCGGCCACCGACGCTCGCGACCTTCCGCTGTTCAACACGCCGTGCCAGTAGGCGATTTCGCTGGGCCCGGGCGGCATGGAACGCTGCAGCACGTCGTGGTAAAGGCCGCGGATGAAACCTGCGTCGTCGCCGCCATGATTGCGATAATACTCGTCAGAACCGACGATCAACGCCAGCAGTCGGAATTCCGACACGCCCTGGCCCAGTATATTGACCCAATAGTCTTCTCCTGCCGGTTCGGCGCCGCGGCCGAGATAGTCCTGGTAAATTCCTTCGACCACGTTGCGGCGGTGCTCGGTCGATAACACGAACCCCACCACGACCGAATCTTGCGACTGCCCGGCGGCAAGTTGGCCGCGCCAATAGTCGACTTCCGCAGGAGCGGCCAGGCGTCCCAGGACGTCAGCGTAGAGGTTTGAGACCACCTTCGCATTGGCATCGGCCGTGACGGATAACATCGCCCGCTCTTCAAGGGGCTCTATTCTCATCCGCCGTCCAGACGGCCGACGCAGGTCGCCGCGGCAAACCAAACGATGCGATGCCCCGCGCATTTGCGAAACTGGTCTCATGGTGCGTGCTCCACAGGCAGGCTTTCATCGCTCCGGGCCATCGGCGACCGTCGCCCGACGACGCGTTCCCTTAGCAATCGCCATGCCGCGATGCCAACGCCTCGGCCGTCACGGCGTCGCGGGCCCGCTGCAGTTACACGCCGGGACGACAACTCCCAGGGCATACGCTGAAAAATGCCGCCGGGCGCCGGTCAAGCGTCAAGAGAAAATACCCAGCAGGCGCGGCGGACTGAGCCGCTTGATGCTGAAAAGCCGCGGCGCCGCGCGGCAAACCAGCTCAAAGTGAGCCAGATCGCTCGCCAGACGCAGTCGGTCAAGCATGTAAAATTCCAAACACGGGAAACGCAAAAAAGCCGCGTTCCCAAGCTCTTGCCCGCGCTCAGGCCCTGGCAGCGACCATTGCGCGTGCAGTCGCGGTGATGGGGCGCGACGTACTCTTCGGAGCAGGGCGAGCATTCGGCGATTCGATTCACGGTGGTCGGACCGCGACCACGAGATCCCGCCGCTCATCAGCCCTTCGGCCTCAGCGGCTCATACCGGCAGCAATCCGCCGGGCAGACGTCGTGACTGGGGCCCAAGA
>DASZUP010000517.1:0-3220 GCA_035547635.1 Pirellulales bacterium | reverse complement strand
CCTACGTGATGCGCGGCGGAAGTGAAATATTCCCTGAGCGGCTCTCGACCGCTAAAGAACGGGCGCCTGTTTCAGCGATTCCGGAATCTTCACAGATTCCGCTACGGATGCTGCAAAGACGTCGCCGGCGCTTTAGAAGATGCTTCGAATCACTTCGCCGCGGCTGAGCACCATCGGCCGGCCGAACGGGTCGTGCAGTTCGGTATCGGGAGACATGCCGAGGCAGTGGAAGATGGTGGCTGAAAGATCGTGCGGCTGCACGCGCCCTTCTTTAGGGTTGCCGCCGATCGCGTCGGAGGCGCCGTGTACCTGGCCGCCGCGAATGCCGGCGCCCGCCAAGGCGCCGGAAAAGACGTAGCCCCAGTGATCGCGTCCGCCGCCGCCATTGATCTTAGGCGAGCGGCCGAATTCGCCCACCCAGACCACCAGCGTTTCGTCGAGCAGGCCGCGCTGGTCCAGGTCTTCGAGCAATGCCGAATAGGCCTGATCCATCGTCGGCATCAACGTCTTCTTGAGATGGTAGGCGTTCTGCCGGTGCGTGTCCCAAGCCGGGCTGTCGTTCGTATCGTCTTTGGCTCGCGTCCAGTTGACCTGCACCAGCGAGACGCCTGCTTCGACCATGCGGCGCGCCAAAAGCACGCTCTGCCCGAAGCGATTGCGGCCGTAACGATCTCGCACAGCATCGGATTCTTGATCGAGCTGAAAGGCCTGCCGCGCCTTGGGCGCGGCGAGCAAGTCACAGACCTGCTGGCGATACGAATCGTAGCCGCTCTCGCTGCGTGCGCTTTGGAAACGCTCGTCGAGCGAGTTCAACAGCGATTGTCGTTCAGCGAAACGCGGCGAGGGAACTTCGGACGGCAAACTCAACCCCGGAATCTGGAACCCCTGCTCGGACGGATCGCACATTAGCAGCCAGGGATCGGCCTGCCGTCCCAGCCAGCCGGCGTCCTGGCCAGGCCAGGGTATGCCGCCGGTGTTCCAGATGTGTTCGGGTAAGGTGATTGCAGCGGGCAAGCCGGAGCGTTCGGGCCGCAATTGTTTGACCACGGCGCCCAGGCAAGGCCAGTTGTTCGGAGCGCCGGGCCGGGCGTTTTCCGAATTCATCGGCGTGTGCGGCGTGCCTGTCAGCACCCAGTAGCCGCTGGACGAGTGGGCATTGTCCTTGGTCGACAAGGCCCGCAGTACGCAGACCTTGTCCATGACCTTCGCCACGTTCGGCATCAGTTCATTGACCAGAATGCCCGGCACGTTGGTTTCGATCGGCTTCAAGTCGCCCCGAATCTCGACGGGGGCCTCCGGCTTGGGATCCCACGTGTCATGCTGCGGGGGCCCGCCGAGCATAAACAACATGATGCAAGAACGAGCCTTGCCGCCGTGCGGCGCGGCGGGAGATGCCGGCATGGCTTGCGCCTGACGGGCTTGCAACAGCCCCGGCAAGCTCAAACCCAAAGCGCCAAGTCCGCCGATGCGAAGACATTCGCGGCGGCTAACGCCATCGCATAATCGCTGCGGCCGGTCGTAAAACGAGAGCATCGGGCGTGCTCCAAGGTCGCTGTCGCTGAATCTCACGCTGCCGGGTGCATTTTAGCCCGAGTAAAGGAAAAACGCACGTTCAATCAGGAAAGTCGGCATTTCGGCGGCAGGACTTCGCTCCGGTCGGCAGGCCTCGCCTTAAGGAATGAGATCCGCCGAGACGCCCAGCGTCTGGCAGGTATCGAGCAACTGGCCCCAGGTATTGTCATCCAGTTCAATTCCCTGGCTGCGGGCGACGCGCGTCCGCTGTTCGACTTCGCCCGGCATGAGAATCTCCCGTCCCGGTTCCGCGGGCCGCGAGCTCTTGATCCATTCGATCAGCTCTTCCACTTCGCGATGGAATTGCTCGTCGGCCGCAAACTGCCGCGGGTCGAGATAAATCGACAACATCCCGTTGAGCAACTGCGTGACGCCCGGCCTGCTGCAGCCGCCGCCGGTCAGCGCGCCGGCCAGGATTTCCGTCAGCACGCCCAGGCCGTAACCCTTATGACCGCCGAACGGCAGAATGGCGCCGGGCTCGCTATAAAAGGCCTTCGGATCGGTCGACGGCCGGCCTTGCGAATCGATCAGGCAGCCTTCAGGCGTCTGAATCTGCTTGTTGAAGGCCACGCGGATTTTGCCTTCGGCGATGGCAGAGGTTGACATGTCCAGGATCAACGGCCACGTGCCGGGGCGCGGCACGCCCGCGGCGATCGGGTTGGCGGACAGCCGGCGATCGATGCCGCCAAACGGCGCCATCAGAATGCCCAGGCCGCTGGTGTTCACAAAGTGCAGCGAAATCAAACCCGCCGCGGCCGCCAACTCCGCCCAATCGCCAATGCGCCCCAGGTGGCCGCTGTTGCGCAGGGCAATCACCGCCACGCCTTGCCGCGCGGCTTTCTCGATGCCCAATTTCGTCGCCGCTTCGCCCACGGTCTGCCCGAAGCCGGCGTTGCCGTCAACCACGGCCAGCGCATCGGTTTCCAGGGCGACGGTCAACGACTGGTTGGCCAGCACTTTTCCTTCGCGCAGCCACTGGATGTACGTCAGCACGCGGATCACGCCGTGCGAGTCGTGACCGACCAGGTTGGCCTCAACCAGGTAACGGGCGATGCGCTCGGGTTCGGGCTCACGGCAACCGGCGGCGGAAAACGCGGCGGCCACCAACCGACGCAACTGTTCGGGAGAGACTCTTTTCATGCGACGAACCTGGATTGCATTGCTTCAAGAAACTGCCGGGCGGCGATTGCGATCAGAAAACTTCGGCCAAGGGCGACAACTATTGTGCGTGACGAAAGTCTAATGCCGCTGAAGAGCAGGAACAAGCAGCGACCGACTGAACCCGTCGCGGAAAGGCCAGCGGCAATTTAGACTAGAGGGAGTCGCTCGCCGCTAGGACGGGCGAACTGAGAGCAAGGTCCCTTCGCACGATCACCTTCGCACCATCCATCGATCAACGCTTCAGGCCCGCGCTATGCCGAACTTCGATCTGTCATCGCTTTTGGGCTCGCTGAAGGAGCCGAAGCTGCTTCGCTTCGCACTGTTGGGCGCCGTGGGCTGTGCCGTCGGCGCTTTGCTGGGCGAACTGTTGCTGGCGGCAACGCGGCCTGCCTCCGCAGCACAAGCCGTCTGCCTGTTGATCGACTGTTCGGGCAGCATGCAAAACGGCGGCGAAGGAGGCGGTCAGAAACTGCGAGAGGTAAAGCGC
>DASZUP010000516.1:0-13440 GCA_035547635.1 Pirellulales bacterium | reverse complement strand
AGCGGGTAAGCATGCGCTTGGCGGTATTTCGGCATGCCTACGCTGGCTGGCGCCAGCGAAGGCATGGCACCCCGCCGGTTTTCGGATAGGCTCTAAAAGTAAACAGGACCGCCCGTCATGCGGGAGCGACGGACGGTCCCTGAATGGAATGCAGCGGACAGCGCCTTGCGGCAGACTATCGCACGGCAATCGTTCTGGCGTTCGAGCGACGCGCCGCGGCCGTCGGTTGCGGGGCAGGCGGAGGCGTCGGCTCTGTCGCCGGGGCCTCGGTCGAGGCGGGTTCGACGCCATTGCAGCCGTAACAGCCATGGTTCCCATAGCAACCGCAGCAATTCGAGTAGCCATAGCAGCCATGGCAGCGCCGCGCGCGACGGCCATGACAGCCGCGGCAACCGTAGCAGCCGCTGCAATAGCAGCCTGAGCAGTCGCACCCGTAGCAGCCGGAACAAGAGCAGCTACAACGCCCATGTCCTGCCTGAGCGGCATTGTCGCCAGAGATCAGCGAGATGCCGACGACGGCCAAGAACAGAGCCAGGGCCAATCCAAGCGCACGATTCATAACCACATCCTTTCACAAAACGTCCACGGAGAGGAAACAACGCCGGGCCTCTTGCCGTCTGCTGCAAACCTTCGCATCTCGCGTTTGTCGCTCGCGTCTATCAGGCGTGCGTCGCTGTCGCCGCCCGGCGATCCGATTCTCTATTGTTTGTCAGGTTGCTGAAGCAGTTCGTGCATGGGCCGCGCCTCACCAAAGCAAGTGATGTGCCGAAGGCGCAGGACATAGGGACTGAGCAATATTTGCCGATTCGATGCGAGCATGTGGCGATCAGGGGGAGAACCTCAATCATATCTTTGCGCTTTAGTGCGTATTAGCGCGCTGTGTGTGTCAAATCGGCGCGCCCGATACAACGGGAGACCCGCCCTGACCGTCGAAGCATTGCCGCACGAAGTACCTCTCTTCCCAGACGTCGCGAAGGCGCCGCGGTCCCGCAAGACCTGAGTGAAGGCGAGGATTTCTTTATTTCGCGCAGCCCGGCCGCCATCTCGCAGCTCTGCGGTTCAGACGAGCCATGCTTTGAGGCCGGCGACCGTTCGCCGGAGGTAGTTCTCCGCGATCGCCTGGTCGCCCGGATGATTGGACGCCATTACAAATCGGGCTTGGACGACGCCGCGCGCAGCAATGAATATGTTGAGCAGGCGTTCGTGCTCGAGCGACAGTTTGCGGGTCTCGCGATAACCCGTCAGAAAGGCTTGACGCTGACGCCCTTCGTCGTCGAGCCCCCAGAGGGGAAACAGCGTTACGCTCATATCGTAGAGGAAATGCCCCAGCCCCAGATCGGCGAAGTCGATGACATGCACCCTTCGCTGGTGGACGAGATAGTTCGCCTGCATGAGATCGCCATGGATGACGCCAAACGTCTCTCGTCCCTGTTTCAACCGGTCCATCGCGGACCGCGTGCGATTTTCGACCTCGGCAAACAACCGGCGTTCGGCCGGACAAAGCCAGCGATTCTCGACGTCGACATCGGTTCTTCGGAAGATTCCTTCCCAGTCTCGAACGGGACAGTCAAACCAGGGCGGCGCAACGAATCTTTCGGCATGCAGGTGCATTGTCGCCAGAATTCGTCCCACTTCGCGTAGCACCCGCGCGCCAGGTCCGCGCTTGCGGAAGTAACGACGGCCTTCGACCCACGCGGTTACCGAGCAGCGGAGATCGCCCGGAAGTTGATCTTCGTTCACGTCCACAACTTCCTCGCCGTCAAGCGTCGAAATCGGCTCGGGAATCACGACGCCGCCCCGCTTGCGAAGTTGTCTCAGCCAGGAAAACTCGGACCGAACGGCCGCGGCGCTGCGGTCGCGGTGGAAACGCAGGACGTATTTTCGTCCAGTGGCTCGCGTCGTCGCCTTGAAAGTGGTTTGCCGGTGATGCGCCAGCAGCGACAGCGCTGCCGGCGAGACGCCGTAACGGTCCAGCACTCGCTTTGCGGCGCGTCGCAAGCATACCACTTGCTTTCGGACGGGCAATTCGTCGAAGTCGCTCAAGGCTGGTAATTCGGCTGCAATTGATAAGGGCGCATGACGGCCGGCGCCGCCAGTACGGCGGAGCGACTAGACCTCAACGGAATCTCGCTGCCTCGGCCCTGCCGCACGGCGTGCTATCGCTCGGCGCTCACCACAACCAGTTGCTTGCCGTCGGGCGTCCAGCACATGCCGAGATGATTCAGGTTTTCGTCCTGGCCGGCCACGAGCGTCGGCGGATCCTCGGTGTCGGGATCGACCTCGAACAGTTGCGAGCGCTTTGTCTCGGGACGCCGGATGGCCATCACGAGCCGATCTCCGCGCGGGTGCCAGGCAAAATCGGCCAGCAGTCCCTTGCCGGACCAACGCACTTTCAAGCCGTTTTCCGACCCGCTTGCGTCAACCAACGCCATTTCTTCGGTCCCGTCGGGCTTGGCGCCTTTGAGACAAACCTGGGTGCTGTCAGGCGACCAGGTCATGTTCCAGAAAATCTGCCGATAGCCCTGCGAGTCTCCCGAAAAAACCTGGCGGGTTCCGCCCGTTTCGACATCGTAAACCATCAAGTTCAGGCCGCTATAGTAGGCGATCCGCTTGCCGTCGGGCGACCACTGCGCGCCCCAGGCCTGGGCCACTTGCTTATGGTCCTTGCCGTCCGGCGTGATGATCCACAGGCCGTAAGGCTGCACTCCGCGAGAACAGACCAGGAACTTTCCGTCCGGCGACCAGGTCGGCATCTGCCCCGGACAGAGCTGTCGCGCGTTCGTACCGTCCAGGCCCACAATGAACACCAACGCCGGCCCCTGCTGCTGATTGCCGGCGACTTGCCAGCCATCGAAGGCGAACTCTTTGCCGTTGGGCGAAACGGCCGGAGAACCACAGGCCGGATAGCCTTCCAATTGAAAGAGCTTCCGCCAACCGGTCCCGTCGGCGTTCAGCGCATAAAACGACTTGGGCGCGACTTGCGCCTGGGCCATGCCCGACGCCGCCAGCCCGACTGCCAGGGCGAAGGCCGTAAAGAGCTGCGGAGCGAATCGAAGGCCGCGTTTGCCAGCAGACATGCTTTCCTCCCCGTTCAAACGTATTTGTGCCGCAGTCGGACCGCGTGATCCGGCCAATGGCATTGTAACGTCGGAGACAGACGCTTGCCGCAAGTTGGCGCCCAGGCTTTGCTGTTCGCCTTCCCCGATGCCGGCCGCGGCAAATTTGCACTGCCGCGAAAAACCACGGATGTCACGGAAAGCATGGATGAAGGGACAATTAATAATTAATAAAGATGGACTTTCGCTCGCCTCTGCCAGCACTGCTGGCGGACGCCGCACGATGAACGGCCGCCGGCAAGCAACTCGCTGAGGATTCAGTAAGCCAACTCCTTTTCCATCCGAGCGCTTCTTCCATCCGTGGCATCCGCGTCATCCGTGGTTTCCTTGGGACTTCAAATGACGTAGACGAATACTGTATCTATGGAAGCAGGCGTTTCCCCTCTCTGCACTGCGCCGACCACTTTCGTTATTCCGCGGTTTTCGTGTGGAACTTGTAGACGACCGGTTCGAGCGGCACGCCCCACTTGCTCTGAAAGTTGTTGTAGCGCTCGTTGTTGAGCCCGATCCGGTAATCGTGATCCGGCTCCAGCGACACCGGCAAGGTGCAAGTCAGGCCGTCGTCGGACCAATGAGCCGTTTCTCCGGCGGGCGGCTTCGGAAAAGACTCGCCGCCGCCGGTCCAGGACATGCCTTCGCCCATCGGCCGGTCGAAGGTCACGCGCAGCGATTTCGTATTGGGCGAGACGTCCTCGGCGCCGCCAGCCGGCTCGAGGGAAACGATCGCCGGGACTTTGACGCGGTCTTCGATTTCTTCGCTTGCGCCCGCCGTCGTGAAGTAGAGCGCCGTCGCAACAGCGGCGACGCCCTGGCGGCTGCGAAAGTTCTGGTAGCTCGACGAGTTGATTCCGAGGCGATAGTATGCCGCCGGCTCCAACTTGACGGGAAGGATGCAGGTTCGGCGATCGGTCCAGCGGGCCTTGCGGGACTCCTCGAGCGGCGGAAACAGCGGCGGCCCGCCGGTCCAACTCATGCCGTCAGACATGTCGCGATCGAACTTGACGGTGACTTCATTGAGCTTGGGATCGACCCCGGTGGCGCCTCGTTTGGGAACCGTCTTGACGATCTGCGGAGTAGCCGACCTGGCGCCCTGCGCGGGAGCAGCGGCCGGGGCCTGGGCGACCGCCGACGTATGAGGATCGCCGGCGGGCGCCATAGGCAGAAGCCCAATCGCCAACGCCGCCACAACCAACCGCGACTTCCAGCCGAATTGTCGCTCGCTCGATTCGAAATTCATGATCTCCTCCAAGCGGTTTTGCAGGTTTGAGCCCCGTTCGAAAACGCCGATCATGCCGCCTTCAACCAGCGATCGCCCGCGCAAGCTGGTCAGCACGCGCACGATTGCCTCGCCATACTCGTCCCGCATCACGCTTCCCTGCCTCAACACAGCTTCGTCGCAGGCGCACTCCCGCTCGTGCCGCAGACGCCCGAAAGCCCACCACAGAAAAGGATGAAACCAGAATGCGCTCTGCGCCAGCGTCTGCAGCCAGCCAAGCCAGGCGTCGTAGCGTTTCCAATGCACCAGTTCGTGGGTCAGCACGGAGCGCAGTTTTACGTCGTCGATTTCCGCCAGCAGGGCTTGCGGCAATACAATCCGCGGCCGGAACAGGCCAATCAGGAACGGGCTGGCAATCAATTCGGCGGCCAGCAATTCCGGCGTGTGCGAAAGACGCAGCCCGATGGCGATCCGCTCCAGCGAGATGCGGACGGGGCCTTCGTCAATGAGCGTGGCCGCACGCAACGTTCGCAGAAGCCTTCGATAGCGCGCGCCGACGGTGATCCAGAACAGGCAGGCGCCGGCGATCCAAAGGCCGAACAGCAGTTCAGGCGAGAGCGAGCGCATCGCCCGCCAATCCAAACGAGACGTAGATTTGGGCGTCGCTCTGGCGCTGCCCGCCGCGTTGCGCTCTGATTCGCGAGCTTTTGACTCGAGCTGTTGATTCGTCCCCGTCGCACCGCCGGAACCCAGCTCCGACGCTCCGACTGCTGAGAGCAGAGGGCTGACGCCCCAGCGACCAATGCTCACAGGCGAGGTCATGGCGGGCGGCAAACAGGCCTTGGCCAGCACCAGCAGCCACAGAGCATGCCTTAGCCGAGGCGACGCCGTTTGCGCCAAGTGCGCGATCCCTGCAACCAGGCAGACCAGCAACGCTAATTGCCAACTTGCGGCGGCAATCCAGCCCAGCCACAGCCGCGAGATCTGTTCGTAGTCGAGCATGGCGATCGCGCCTCGAGACGTTGCGGCGAATCGTTAGATTTCTCGCTCAGCGCGAGGATTTCTTCCGTTTTTCATCCAACTGACGCTTGAGCTGCTTGATCTCCGCGTCCGACAGCTCCGCCTCTTCGATGAACTGCGCAAGGACCGGCGAAAAGGCTTTGTCGGCCAGGCGTTGAAAGACGCTGCGGACTTCCTGCCGCGTCATATCCTGGCGATCGACGGCGGGACGATACAGGAACGAGTTGCCGATCTGGTCGTAGGCCAAAGCCTGCTTCGCCACCAGTCGGGAGAGCAGCGTCTTCACGGTCTTGTACGCCCAGAGGCGCTCGGACGGCAGTGCGGCGTAAACATCACGCGCGGCCAGCGGGCCGCGTTGCCAGAAGATCTTCATGATCTCCCATTCGGCGGCAGATAACGCCATCGGCGAGTTTTCCGTCTCGGACATCGCGAGCGCCCTCCCAAACAGGCGGTAGACAACGCACACGAGCCATTGGACTACATGCGTAGTCTATTGTCAATGTCACGACAAAGAAAGATGATTTGCAGCCCTGCGACCCTCGAACGTTTCTCTTAGCCCGGGGGCGGACGCTCCAAATCTTTGACGCCATCCGCGCCTCCGACCGCCTGCCCCATCGCCTGGCTGTTTGGCGCCAAACTTCGCCCTGCGTCTTTCTTCCGGCCCGGCCGCCCTTTATGATGGGCCTTTTCCTGAATGGCGGCGGCCGGCTGCAAAAAGAACGCGCCGCTGCCGTAGCGTTTCATTCATTCCAAGCGGGAGTTCGCGATGGGTTCGGTTCGCACCCGACTGTCAATCATGATGTTCCTCCAATATTTCGTTTGGGGGTTGTGGGGCGTCGAAATCGGCAACTACATGGCGGGCACGTTGGGATTTTCGGGCGTTCAGATCGGCTCGGTCTATTCGTCGACCGCCATCGCGGCCATGATCACGCCGCTGTTCATGGGTTACATCGCGGACCGTCTGTTCGCGACCGAAAAGATTCTGGCCGTGCTGCACTTGCTCGGTGCGGTGCTGCTCGGCTGCGCAGCCTTCTCCGAGCAGATTCTCGCGAAGTTTCCCGACCTGGAAAGCCAGTTCCACGTTCTCTATCCGGTCATGATCGGCTACGCCCTGTGCTATATGCCCACGCTGGCGCTGACCAACTCGATCAGCTTCGAGAACATCACCGATCCTGAAAAAGAATTCCCGATCATTCGCGTGTTCGGCACGCTCGGCTGGATCGTGGCGGGTTGGGTGGTCGGTTTGCTGTTGAAGGTCAAGCCCGATAGTTTTCTTTATGGACCGATCACCAGTGTCATTTCTGCCGACAGCGTGCTGTTCTCCAAGAATAACTTCATGGTGATGGCCTCGTTCTCGTCGGTAGTATTGGGCCTGTTCTGCTTCACGCTGCCGCACACCCCGCCCAAGAAGTCAGGAGCGGCCGAACCGGCGAGCTCCGGCAATCGCCAGAGCATCTTGCGGCTGCTTGCGAATCCGTCGTTTTTGGTGTTCACCTTGGCGTCGTTTCTGGTCTGCATTCCGCTGGCCTTCTACTACAACCTGGCGAACGTGTTTCTCAATGAGATCGACGCTCCCTCGCCGACGGCGCTGCAGACCGTCGGTCAGATTTCCGAGGTCTTTTTCATGGCGGCGATGCCGCTGTTCATTTCGGCGCTCGGCGTCAAACGCATGCTGGCGCTTGGCATGCTGGCCTGGGTGGCAAGGTATTACTGCTTTGGCACGTTGAACCTGCCGCTGGTGGTGCTCGGGCTGGTGCTGCACGGCATTTGCTATGACTTCTTCTTTGTGGCCAGCCAGATTTACGTCGATGCCAAGGCGGCGGCGTCGCAACGAGCCAGCGCCCAGAGCTTTATCGCCTTTGTGACGCTCGGCCTGGGGATGTTCGTCGGCGCCTACGCGGCCGGTTACGTGCGCGACCAGTATCCGCCGGTCTACAAGCTGTTGGCCGTTGACGAAGAAGGCGAGCCGAAACTCGACCAAGACGGACAATTGGTCACGACGCCGCTGCCGAATTGGGATCCGACCGGCAAGACGGGATTCGCCAAGAAGTACGGGCTCGATCAAGACAAGACCATCGCGTTGAGCGACCCGCCCAAACCGTTTGTCGATCCTGTCGCCGACATTACCTACTCGCAAGAAGGCTTCGAAGGCACGCTCGCCCACATGGACAAGGATCACAACGGCAAGGTCACTTATGCCGAGTGGCGCCACGGGCAGAGCTATGACTGGAAGCAAATCTGGATGTGGCCCATGGCGGGCGCCGCGCTGACCTTGATTTTTTTCTGGTTCGGCTTCCGAGAACGAGTCACTCCCGAGGAAACGGCCGAGATGGTTGATGAATCGGTCCTGGGGGCCGGCGAAGGTCCCGAACCGCAAGTGGGCTGAGGTGGATCATGGCTGCTGAATTCATCTACGAACGAGCGCCCTATCCGAGTTGCCACGCTTCGACGATCGTCGAGTCGCAACCGGGCAAATTTCTGGCTGCCTGGTTCGGCGGCTCTCGCGAAGGCGCCGACGACGTGGCCATCTGGCTCGCTCGCTACGACGGTCGCTGGTCGGAGCCCGAAAAGATTGCCGAGGAGCGGGGCAAGCCGTGCTGGAACCCCGTCTTGTTCCGCGAACGCAAGAGCGGCGAAATCCAACTTTACTACAAGGCCGGGCCGAGTCCGCAGACGTGGTCAGGCTTTTGCCGCACCAGCGCCGACGATGGCAAGACGTTTGGCGAACCCCGCATTCTGCCAGCGGGCCTCTTGGGGCCCATCAAAAACAAGCCGGTGCAGCTCGAAGACGGCGTCATTCTTGCGCCCACCTCCGTCGAGTCGTATCGCAACTGGGCCTGCTGGGTTGAACGCAGCGCGGACGGCGGCAGGAGTTGGACGAAGCACGGACCGATCTTTCATCCCGAGCACGCCGACGGGATTATTCAACCGTCCATCTTGCGCGCCTCGGACGGTTCGCTTTTTCTGCTGGCCCGCAGCACGCGCCGGATCGGGCAGATCTGCCGAGCGCACAGCCGCGATGGCGGATTGACCTGGAGCGCAGCGGAAGCCGTCGAGGCCTTGCCGAACCCGAATTCGGGCATCGACGCCGTCACATTGGCCGATGGCCGCCAGGCCTTGGTTTACAACCCGACGCACATCGGGCGCTCGCCACTGGCGCTCGCCCTGGGAGATCCCGACGGCCGCGAATTCAAAACGGTGCGCACGCTGGAATCAGAACCGGGCGAATACTCTTATCCCGCCGTCATCCAGGCGTCGGACGGCAGCGTGCAGATCACCTACACGTGGAAACGCCAGAAAATCCGTCGCCAGTGGTTCACGCTGGAAGAACTGGCCCATCCCGCCTAATCCGTTAGTTTTCCCCTGGTTTTACGCCCCTGCGGCTCCATTCGCCGCGTCGCCAAAGCAGGCGCGTCCACTCACTGCTTCAACACGGAAGCTCATGCTTCCGGCTCGCCGATTACAGGCGCCCCCCGCGCATATCCGACCGCCGAGCTTTGGCTTCGCCCCTAGCCGGTTTGCGGGTTCGGCGATTAAACTATCCGGTTCGACCGTTTTGAATTATTCGTTCCTAGTCGATAGGCGCCTCTGCGCCACCCTGGCTGCTGATGAAACCGATCAAAAAGCTGCTTGTCGCCAATCGTAGTGAAATTGCAACCCGAGTGTTCCGCACGGCCCACGAACTGGGCATCCGCACGGTAGCGATCTATTCCTACGAGGATCGCTTCGCCCTGCACCGCTTCAAGGCGGACGAAGCCTACCAGGTGGGCCGCATCGGCGAGCCGATCCGGGCTTACCTCGATATCGAAGGCATCGTCAAGCTGGCGCAAGAGTGCGAAGTTGACGCGATCCATCCAGGGTACGGGTTTCTGTCCGAAAACCCTGACCTGGCCCGGGCTTGCGAAGCAGCGGGCATTGTCTTCTGCGGCCCTTCGCCGCAAATCCTTGATCAGTTGGGCGACAAAATCGTGGCCCGCAAGATCGCTGATCAGGCGGGCGTGCCGGTGCTGGCCGGCAGCAGCGAGCCGCTGGCCGGCAGCGAACAAGCAGCTGAACTGGCCGGCCGGTTGGGATATCCCGTCTTGCTCAAGGCGGCCAAAGGGGGCGGCGGACGAGGCATGCGCGTCGTCCATCGCGAAGAGGACCTGGCAGGTCAATTGGAACAAGCGCAGCGCGAGGCGCAAACCGCCTTTGGCAGCCCGGACGTATTCCTGGAAAAGTTCATTGCTCGTCCGCGGCACATCGAAGTGCAGTTGATGGGCGACAAGCACGGCAACCTCGTCCATCTCTACGAGCGAGACTGCTCCGTGCAGCGGCGTCATCAAAAGGTGGTGGAGATTGCGCCGGCCATCAACCTGGCCGCCGAGTTGCGCGAGCAGATTTGTCAGGCGGCCATCGGCATCGGTCGCGCCGTAGGCTACGAGAGCGCCGGCACGGTCGAATTCCTCCTCGACACGGAAACCGGCAAGTTCTATTTCATCGAGGTCAATCCGCGCATTCAGGTGGAGCATACCTGCACCGAGCAGATCACCGGCGTGGACCTGGTGAAGTGCCAGTTGCTCGTGGCGCAAGGTCGCCGTCTCGACGATCCGGAAATCGGACTGGGTTCGCAAGCCAGCGTGCGCACGGAAGGCTACGCCATCCAGTGCCGGATTACCACTGAGGATCCGCTCAACCACTTCCGACCGGATTACGGCCGCGTGGCGCATTACCGCTCCACCGGCGGACCGGGCGTGCGGCTCGATACCGGCACCGCGTTCTCCGGGGCGATGGTTACGCCCTACTACGATTCGCTGCTGGTCAAAGTCATTACTTCGGGGCGAACCTTTCCCGATGCGGCCCGGCGCATGGAGCGCTGCTTGCAGGAATTCCGCATCCGCGGCGTGAAAACCAACATCCCCTTCCTGATCAACCTGGTCTCGCACCCGCAATTCATCGCCGGCGGCTGCACCACGCGGTTTTTGGATGAAACGCCCGAACTGTTCCAGTTCGTAGCCCGCCGCGACCGCGCCACCAAGCTGTTCATGTACCTGGCAGACGTGCTGGTCAACGGCAACTCGCTGGTCAAGAAAGGTTCCGAGCAGGCGCGCCGCGAGGCGGCGCCGCTGCCGGCCTTCGATGCGAAAGCCGCCGTTCCGCCCGGCACGCGCCAACGGCTGCAGCAATTGGGGCCGGAAAAATTCAGCCAGTGGATCCTCGAGCAGAAGCCGCTGCTGCTGACCGACACCACGATGCGCGACGCCCACCAGTCGCTGCTGGCGACGCGCTTGCGCACGCACGACATGCTGCAGATTGCCGAAGCCTACGCCCGGCTGCACCCGGGCTTGTTCTCGCTCGAGATGTGGGGCGGCGCCACGTTCGATACGGCCATGCGGTTCCTGAAAGAGTGCCCCTGGCAGCGGCTGGCTGACTTGCGCGAGAAAATTCCGAACATCCTGTTCCAGATGCTGCTGCGAGCTTCCAACGCGTTGGGTTATTCGAATTATCCCGACAACCTGGTGCAAGCCTTTGTCGAAGAGGCCGCATCGGCCGGCATCGACGTGTTTCGCGTCTTCGATTCGCTCAACTGGGCGCCGAACATGCGTGTGGCGATGGATGCCGTGCAGAAGACGGGCGCCATCTGCGAAGCCGCCATCTGCTATACGGGCGACGTGCTCGACAAGAAACGCACAAAGTACAACCTGAAGTACTACGTCGAACTGGCCAAAGAGCTGGAAAAGATGGGCGCCCACATCCTGGCCATCAAGGATATGGCCGGACTGTGCAAGCCCTACGCCGCCGAACTGCTGGTGCGCACGCTGAAGCAGGAGATCGGCATTCCGATCCACTTCCACACGCACGACACCAGCGGCGTGCAGGCGGCGGCCATTTTGAAAGGGGCCGAGGTCGATTTGGACATCGCCGACGCTGCCTTCGGGCCCCTTTCCGGTCTGACTTCGCAGCCGAATTTGAACTCGGTGGTTGAGGCCTTGCGGCTTACGCCGCGAGATACCGGTCTCGATCCCGAGCGTTTGGAGCGCACCGCCGAATACTGGGAAGCCGCGCGAGACTTCTACGCCTCGTTTGAGACCGGCATGAAGGCCAGCACCGCCAGCGTGTACCACAATGAAATGCCCGGCGGGCAATACACCAATCTCTTCGAGCAAGCCAAGGCGATCGGCCTCGGCTCGCGCTGGTACGACATCTGCCGGATGTATGCCGACGTGAACCAGTTGTTCGGCGACATTGTGAAGGTCACGCCTTCGTCGAAGGCCGTGGGCGATATGGCGCTGTACCTGATTGCCAATAACCTGACGGTGGAGGACGTGCTCGATTTCAACCGCGAGTTGAGTTTCCCGGAATCGGTCATCGATCTGGTCTCAGGCCGCATGGGGCAGCCGCCGGGCGGTTTTCCGCCGAAGGTGCAAGAGCGAATCCTGCGCGGCGAAAAGCCGCTGACGGAGCGGCCGGGCGCCAGCCTGCCGCCGGCCGACTTCAACGCCACAGCGAAGGAATTGGAACCCCGGCTGGGCCGGCAGCCGACGCGCCGCGAGATTGTCTCGCACATCATCTATCCCCGTGTGGTGAGCGACTTCATCACGCATCAGGACACCTACGGCGACACCAGCGTGCTGCCGACGCCGGTCTTCTTTTTCGGCCCCCAGACGAATGAAGAGCTGGCCGTCGAGATCGAGCCGGGCAAGACGCTGATCATCAAGTTCCTGACGATCGGCGATCCGCATCCGGATGGCACGCGGACCGTGTTCTTCGAACTCAACGGTCAGCCGCGCGACGTGACCGTGACCGACACATCGCTCGACGCCGCCATTGAACGCCGCCCGAAGGCCGAAGCCGGCGATCCGAACCAGGTAGGCGCCCCGATGCCCGGCATGATTGTCAACGTGGCCGTCAAGCCCGGCGACCGCATTTCGCAAGGCCACAAGCTGCTGACGATGGAAGCCATGAAGATGGAAACCACGCTCTACGCCGAGCGCGACGGCCGGATCGGCGAGGTCCTGGTCGAGCCCGGCAGCAACGTCGAAACGGGCGACCTGGTGATTCGCTGGGAATGAGCGGCAAACGCGGAACGGGGAGTGCGGAGTGCGGAACGGGCTGGGGCGGCGGTCGGCGACCGCATTCGAAAGCCAGGAAGTCGCGCGCAATAGAAGCTGGCATTGATTCGCCTCGCACGAGCGGAATTCGGTCGAATGCCGCCTGGCGTTGATTCGCTGTAAACCAGGGCGGGCTTGAGTGCGCGCCGCTCCAGGGCGTGAAAAGCCGCCGAAGCGGCGAAAACAGGCCCGTTTTTCGCAGTTTTCATCTGCGAAATCGTTGACTGCCATTCAGGTCGTAGTTATTTTGGCAGGAACTCATTGATTGTCGCCGAACGGGACCGGCGGCAACTTATCCGCCCCGGCGCCTGCCAGACAAGGAAATGTCGTCGCAGCGTGGGGCTCGCAGGGCATTCGGGCGGCAGGACAAGGTGGCAGTTTCAGCAGTGAACGATAGGGCAGGAATCGCTCGTCTTTTTCACGATGTTCGTGAAGCCATTCGCCTATTCCGGTCTCTCCGTGCGCTCCGTCCCACCGGTCTCGATATGTTTGCTTCACGTTCTTGGGGAGGTTGACCATGCGTTTTGATGCGTTCGTTTCGCGAGTTCGGCACAACAAGCGGTTGTTGCAGCGCCGCCGCTCCTTTCACGCGGAACGGCTTGAATCACGAGAAATGCTGGCTGCGGACCCGATCGTGACGGTCAATACGAACTACGGCAGCTTTCAGATCGAACTGCTTCCGGAAGCGGCGCCGCAGACGGTCGCCAACTTCCTGAGCTACGTGGATAGCGGCGCCTATACGAATTCCATTTTTCACCGGTCCGTGCCGGGCTTCGTGGAACAGTCCGGAGGTTTTACGTCTGCGAGCCCGACGTTTAGCAGCACGTCTCAATTCACTACCATTCCGACCAACGCCCCCATTCCGCTGGAATACAACCTGCCGAACGTGGTCGGCTCAGTGGCCATGGCGCGGACATACGTTCCGAACAGCGCAACCGACCAGTGGTTCGTCAACCTGATCGACAACAGCTCCACGCTCGGCCCCGGCGGCAGTTCG
>DASZUP010000515.1:0-3461 GCA_035547635.1 Pirellulales bacterium | reverse complement strand
TGGACGGACTTAGTGTAGCAATAGGTGCCGACGCCGCCGCGCCCCGTCATGGAGCGGGCATAGGCCGCGAGTTCCCATTTGCTGACGCCCGGCATCTGCACGTCGGCGGCGGCGCAGAACATATGCAGTGAATTATGGGCTCCACGTGCGGCCGCGTTGTGGACACGGCTGCGATAGCCGGAAGTCACGACCAGTTTGCGGCCGTAATGCTCTTCGATCTTCTTCAGCACTGCGAGGAGCGGAGGGCGAAGGCAGGCCGTGTCCACCGTGTCGCGCTGCACGAGAAGCCCGTGCGGATCGAGTCTTGCCATGCCGGCCGCCGAAGCCACCTCGACCGGTTCTGCACCTTCCTCGTTTATATCGACATCGCTGTTGTCGCCGGTACCCGATTTCCGTGTAATCTCGAACAGCGAATTGCCGCTGCGCACGCCGGGTAGCGTATCGCCGGCGCCGTAATGCTGCGCAGCAGGAGCCTCGTCGTCCGAATCCATCTCCACGACCGGTTTGGCGGGAGCATGCGCGTCGATCAGCGGCTTCGCGCTGCTGTCGTCAAGCGAAGCGACGATCTGAGGCTGCTCGTGGGCGGAGGCCTTTGTGACGATGTTGTGGTCCGAAGCGGGCGCGAAGAGCGTGGCGAAGAAGCCGCGCGGTTTATGCGCGGGCGGTGCGGGGGTGGTTCCGGCATAGGCCGCAGCTTGCGACGGCGTGGTCCCACCGGCCGGAATATCGACAGGTACGGGGATTTGACCACTCGCCACAGGGTTCGGTTCGGGGATCAACGCCACGGCGGGAAGTGCTTCGGCCGGTGCGGTAGCTCCGTTGTCGAGCCCGGGCATGGCGGCTGCGAACGGATTTTGCGGATTGGGGGTCGGCACATAGGCGACCACGTCGGGCAGTGGGATATCGTCGGCGCCTTGCGTAGCGGCCGCTGCCATCACCTGGGCGCCGCCATCCTGCGCGGGCGCCGCATCGGTCGAGGCCGGGCCGGTTGCATTCGGTCCGGTGGTTGCCTGCGCGGGCGCCGCGGAATTTGCGTTCGAGGTTCCTTGGCTGGCGGCGACCTCCGCCATCATGCCCGGCACCGTCGGTGCGGCCGGTGACATCGTGAGTTGCATGCTGGGATCGTTGGTGGTGCAGGACGACACCACGAAAGCCAGTGAGCCGGCCAGAAAAGCCGTTCGGAGCAGTCGGGCGGTGAGCCGTCGGGCTGGTCTCAAAACGTCTTTCCCCAATTTCGGCGCTTGCATCCCTCGCGCCGGTTATCATTCCCTCTGCGCTTGCCCGATGTGGACGGCGCCTTCACTCAAAAAATCCGGCATGCTGCCGGTGGAACACGCATTCGATTATCCGGAGTAGGTGGCGCATTGCTGCCGCAGCCGGAAGCCCTTATCCCCGCAAAGACAAAAGCGGCCCGCCCGAAGCAGGGCGTTGCCGAGACGCAACTTGCGTTGCAACTTATTGAGGGTCAAGCGGATTTGGTTTGCATAGTTGCCGAAATGCAACGAAATACGATCACTGATTGTGAGCGTCAGACACGCGCCGTTACATAGGTGCCGGGAGCGTCGCCAAGCGGCTTCAGCTTCTTGCCGGGCTTGCGTGCCGGCACGCGCTCATTGTTGTAGCGCTCGATCCAGGATTGCCAGTACGGCCACCAGGAGCCGGGGTGCTCGTGCGCGTTCGCCAGCCAGTCCTCCAGCTTGCCGGTCGGTTTTCCTCCCGTCCAGTGCTGGTACTTGTTGGCGGCCGGCGGGTTGACGACGCCGGCGATGTGGCCGGAACCGGCAAGCAGGAACTCGACGTCGCCGCCGAAATACTGGCTGCCAAAGAAGACCGAGCGGAGTGGCGCGATATGGTCTTCCCGCGAAGCCTGGTTGAAGATCGGGATCTTGATATCGGAAAGCGACAACTTGCGGCCGCCGAGTTCCATCGAGCCGCCGCTCAGATTATTCTCCAGATAGCAGTTGCGCAGGTAATAGGAGTGGTTCGCCGCCGCCATGCGTGTTGAATCGGAATTCCAGTAGAGCAGGTCGAAGGGGAGCGGATCCTTCCCGCGTAAATAGTTGTTGACGACATAGGGCCAGATCAGGTCGCCTGAGCGCAGCATGTTGAAGGCCGTGGCCATCTTGTTGCCTTCGAGATAGCCCCTTTCGTTCATCGATTTTTCGAGCGCGGAAACCTGGTCCTCATCCACGAATACCTTGAGATCGCCGGCATAGGTGAAGTCGACCTGCGTGGTGAGGAAGGTTGCGGTTTTGATGCGGTCATCGCCTTCCTGCGCGAAAAGCGCCAATGCGGCGGCAAGCAGCGTCCCGCCGACGCAGTAGCCGATGGCGTTGACCTCCTTCTCACCTGTTTCCTCCTCGATCGTGTCCAGCGCGAACCGCAGCCCCTCTTGGATATAGGCTTCCCAGTCCTTGCGTCCGTGGCGTTCGTCTGGGTTGACCCATGAGATGACGAAAACGGTGTGGCCCTGCTCGACAGCCCAGCGGATGAAGGATTTCTGCGGGTTGAGGTCGAGGATGTAGAATTTGTTGATCCATGGCGGGCAGATGACGAGCGGCCGCTTCAGCACTTTCTCCGTCGCAGGCTGGTACTGGATGATCTCCGCCAGTTCGCTCCGCGCGATCACCTTGCCCGGCGTCATGGCGAGGTTCTTTCCGACAGCGAATTTGGAGTAGTCGGCCTGGCGGAGCCGCAATTCGCCGTCTCCCGCCGCGATGTCCTCCGCGAGCATCTTCATGCCGGCGACGAGGTTCTCGCCATTGCTGGCGACCGTTTCGCGGAAAAGCTCGGGATTGGTCAGGATGAAATTCGATGGCGAGATCGCTGCGGCTACCTGTTTGACGTAGAAACTCGCCTTGTGCTTCGTGTGTTCGTCGAGCCCTTCGGCATGCTCGACGAGGTCGTTGGCCCAGCGGCTGGTGACGAGATAGGTCTGCTTGAGGAAGTCGAAGAAGGCGTTCCTGCCCCATTCGGGGTCCTGGAATCGCCTGTCGCCCTTTTCGGGCTTCACGCTGTCTTCCGCCGCGGCTTCCTCGCCTTCGCCGAGGCGGCGCAACGAGTTCGTCCAGACCGCCATGTAGCCGGAGAAGAGGCGGGTCTGCGCCTCGAGCGCCCGCGTGGGGTCCGACAGCCAGTATTCGGTGAGCTTGGAAAGAGTCTTGACCATATCCGCCACGGGTTCGGCGACCAGGTCGTGCCGGATACCTTCCTCGCGCGGCTTGACCCAGGCGGAAGCGGCCTTGCCGGCTTCCTCGATCATGCGGGCAAGGTTGAGTGCGAAGCGATCGGGATCGCTGATGACGTATTGCTCGACGGAAGAGGGCGGACTTTCCTTCCGTTCGGCCTCTTTCTTCTTGTCCGTCATCGCCTTACTACTCCTCCGCGACGCGTCGAACTTTCGTTCGGCGCGCTAATGCCATAATATCATGTGAGTTCGATCCGGGTCCAACCGGAAACCC
>DASZUP010000514.1:0-5983 GCA_035547635.1 Pirellulales bacterium | reverse complement strand
ATTGTTGATGTTGTACGTATTGCCGCCGACGGTGGAGCCGGTGAGTTGGAAATTCTCCAATTGGCCGGAGCTCAAGTTGGCATCGTAGGTGATGTTGGCTACGGCACTGGCGCTGACCTGGGTCTGGCCGCCGCCCAACCTGGTAACGGCATAGGTGCGAGTCGGGCCGCCGCGGTCGGAGATATACAGCGAGTCCGTCCCGTTGCCGGTATTCAGGTTCACGGCGCCTTGGATGCCGGACAGGTCGCCCGAGTTGGTGGGAGCATCGCCGGAAATATTGACTGTGTCGCCCGCGGAGCCGGTGTCGATGTTGTAGGTCGAGCCGAATTGCGTGCTTTGAATATTGAACGTATTTCCGCCGCTGCCGCCGTAGATATTGAGCTGGTTGATCAGGCTGCCGAGGCCGTAGGTAATGTCGGGCGACCCGGCGTCGCCGGTAATGCCCTCGATCGTGTTGGCGTTAATCTGCACCGCACGCGCGGCGGAATCGCCCGAGTCATTGATCAGCAGGGTGTTGCTGGCGGCGCCGGTATCGCTGGCGGGAGAGACAATGACCGGACCGGCGATCGCTTGCAGATTGTGCGTAACATTGTCGAGTTGGAACTGGTTGACGCCGCCGCCGCCAAAGAGCGTGGCGGCAACCGTGCCGGGCAGCGAGTTGACGGTAATCGTGTCGGCGCCCGAACCGCCCTGCAGCGAGACGGCGGTCAATGCCTGGGCGCCGCCTGGCGACGCCGGCGTATTCGGATCGACGCTGGCGAGCGTGATCGAGTTGCCGGCATTCAATCCTTGCACGACCAAGTTGTCATAGCCGCTGAAAGTGGTCGTTTCGAAACCGCCGTCGCCGATAATCTGAGACGCGCCGTCGGTCGGCGTGCCGGAGCCCTGCACGGTCAGCGACGTATTCGTCGGATCGGAGGCGTTGTTGACCGTCAACGTTCCGCCGGCGCCGACGAAGTTCAGCGGCGAAAGGCCTTCGAAGGAGAGCGAGAACTGGCCGCTGACGTTGACTACGCCGCTATGGCTCGTCCCGAGGTTGTCATCGAAATAAGCGACGTCATGCGACGCCAAGAAGCTGACGCCCAGCGAAGCGCCGCCATTGTCGAGGAAGCTGATGCCGATATTGTTCGGTGCGAGTGCGCTGCCGTTAAAGGCCGTATTGGAATGCCAGTTGTAGGCCATGCCGGCGAATTGCGGCAGGCCGAAGGCCGTTTCGTCGATCTGCATGTGATCGGCGCCGCCCTGGCCGGAGAAGGAGAACGACGCGGCGCCGACGAGCGTGACGACAGGGCCGCCGTCGAGCGTATACGCGTCGCTCGCGACGCCCGTGCGCGTGAGCGTCAGCGTGTTCGCGCCGCCGTCTCCGATCACGCGGACATTGGCCGCGTTCGTGACATTGACGGCCTCGATATCGGAGAAGGTCAGCGTCTGTCCGGCGCCGGCGGTGATGGTGTTCGCCGATAGTACGACGTTCTGTCCGCCCGCGTCATAGTTCAAAACGTCGCTTGTCGTCTGGCTGCCGCCGTCGATGCTGACGGGCGCGCTGAGCGGTCCGTTGACGTCGAACGTGTCGTTGCCAAGGTTGCCGTTAAAGCTGTTGGATCCGCCGAGCGTGGCGCCGGTTACAAAGAACTGGTCGTCGCCGGAGCCCGCATTGATGGTGGTGCTGGTGTTGGCGGTGCTGTTGACGTGGAACGTGTCGGCGTTCGAGCCGCCTTCGATATCCAGGCTGCTGAGGTTGGCATAGGTGACGTTCGTCGGCGCCAGGCCGCTGATCTGGGTATTAGTCAGCGTGACGTTCCGGCCGGTTCCGTCAGCCGAGTCGTCGACCGTCAGGTCGGTCGATCCGCTGACGTTGTCGACGGTCACCGCTCCGCTGAGTCCCTGCACGTTGCCGGGGCTGGCGCCGAGGGTTCCCGTATTGCCGAGCATCACCGTATCGGCGCCGTTCTGGCCGTGAATGTTCAAAGCGCCGGTGGTGGCCTGCACGTAAACGGTATCAGCGGCGGTTCCGCTGTTGAGCGTGGTCGTGTACCCGCTGCCGGTGCTGGACACGGTGAACGTATTGCCGTGCGCGCCGCCGTAGACGGCCAGCGAACTGAGCGTGGCGGCGGCGTAGTTGATCGGCGTGGGCGCCAGGCCTGTGATTTGCGTACTGCTGATGCCAACTCCCGTTTGAGCTGACGAGTCGGTCGAGTCATCAACTACCAGGGCCACTGAGCCGCTGAAGCTGGCGATGCTGACCGGGCCATTCAGGCTTTGCACGTTGCCGGGCGTGCTGCCGAGCGTGCCGTTGTTGCCGAGGTTGACCGTGTTGGCGCCGGCCTGTGCGTTGATTTGCAAGGGATTGTGCGTCGTCGTGCTTCTGACATTGACGACGTTGCCGCCCGTGACCGGGCCCAGGTAGAGCGTGGTGGTGAAATTGGCCGCGGCGTCGTTTGCGTTGTTGACGTTGAAGGTGTTGCCGCCTGAGCCGCCGTAGATGACCAGGCTGCTGGTGTCATTGTGTACGCCGGCAAACTTGTCGCGGTAACTGATCGTAGCGGCATTGCTGAACTTGACCTGGCCGTACACGTCGGCCCCGCTGGGAACGGTTGTCAGGTTCACGGTTCGGCCTGTGGAGTCGCCGCCGTTGGCGATCGTGATGGCCGATTGTCCCGAGCCATTAATGACCGTGACATTGCCTTGGATGCCATTCAACGTGCCGCTGAATGCGGGCGCCGTGCTGCCGATCGTGACCGTATCGGCCCCGTCCTGTCCGTCGACGATTAACTGCGCGCCATTTGTGCTGTTGGTCGCTTGCACGTTGACGATGTCGGCGCCCGTGCCGGTATCGAGCGTGGTGGTCACGTTCGTCGTCGCATTGCCCGGCGTGCCGGTGACGTTGAAGGTGTTGCCGCTGGCGCCGCCCTTGACCGTCAGCGAGTGCAGTGCGGTTTGCGCGTAGGTAACCAACGGAGACGGGCTCAAACCGCTGAACGTGAGTTGGCTGCTAGTCACCCCGACCGTTCGTCCCGTGCCGTCGGCCGAGTCGTCAACGGTCAAATCGGTCGAGACCCCGCCGACGTAAGTCAGGTTGACTCCGCCCGTCACGCCGGCCAGGCTGCCGGCGTCGCCCACGTTGAGCTGGTTGGCCGAAGCCCCGGTAACGCCAACCGTCAGCGGCGAATTCTTGACGTTGACTATCGAACCCGCGCCGACGCCCGTATTCACATAGAAGGCGCCGACTCCGGTGCCGGGATTTGGATTGTCGATGTTGTAAGTATCGACCTGGCCCTGGCCTTGCAGCGTAACGCTCGGCTTCTGCGCAAAGTAAACGGTTTCGAACAATCCGCCGGCGCTTTTCAATTGCGAGGTCGTTGTCACGCCGACAGGCAGAGACCCAAGAACCGGCGGCAGGACGCCCTGATCAATCAGGTCGAGCGTGTCCGGCGTCACGGCCGAGGCGTTGTAGGTGGTGGGGACAGCAAACGTATCGAGAATGGGCGTAAGGTGCGAATAGGTGATATCCACCGGTCCGCCCGTCGTTCCCAGCGCAATTGTGCCCGAGTTCGGGCCGCTGGGCGTGTACGTCATGCTGGTGTAGGTGCTGGTCGTGCCGCCGACCAATACCAGGCCGTTTGTGCCCGGCGTGGCGCCTGAGCCTTGACCGTCAAAGGCAAGTCCGCCGGCCGGAATTGGGTTGCCGTGGCTGGCGTCGACGGTCAACGTGTCGTTGGCGCTAGTCCCTAGAATCTGGACGGAATCGAGTCCCGCCATCGCGACGACCTGCGCCAATACGCCGTTGACGAAGATCTCAAACAGCGTTCCGGTGGGATCAAGCTCCGCCGTGATGCTGTCGCTTGGCCCGCCGCTGGCGAACCCTGAGCCCATGTCGAACACCAGCGAGGAAGAGCCGCCGGTCGCGCCGGTCGTCTCGATGTTGCTGTAGCTGAGATTGTGGCGGTTGGCGAAAGTCCAGTAACCGGCACTCGGGCCGGTTACCGTTTGAGCGGCGCCGCTTGCTCCGCCGGCCAGGTTCAAGGTGACCGTGTCTCCCGGCAGCGTGGGCAACGTCGGATTTCCGCCGTCGATCGAAATGTCGGTTGTCGCGCTGGGTTGCACGTCGAACGTATCGGACCCGCTGCCGGTGTAGAACGCCAGATTCGTAACGCCGCCGAAATCTACGGCGTCCTGGCCAGAGAACTGGTAAACATCGGGACCGCTGGTGACGGTAACCGCCTGAGCCGCAGCGATGGTCGTGGTCACGTTGACGTTCGTCACGCCGCTGACGGAGCTGTCGGTTGAGCCGCCGGAGAGGACAACGTCCTGCAAGTTGAGCGTATCGGCTGCTGTGGCCGAGATGCCCGTGCCGAAGCCCGAGAGCGTGAAGCCCTGCAGCGTGATCGTGGCTCCTGGGGCGTTAATGGACACGCCCGTGCCGCTGCCTGTCGTGGGAGCAGTCACGTTCACGCCGCCGCCGTTGGCCAGCAAGCTGACGGGTTGGGTAATGGAGATGTCTGCCTCGGAGTACGAACCGGCATTGACGTTGATCGTGGCGCCGCTCGTCGCCAGATTGACGGCTTCCTGAATGCGGCCGGTGCTGCCGGTCTGCGCTCCGAGCGACGTGACGTCGAGCTTGGAGAAATCGCCCTGGAAGCCATTCGTGGGATCGCCCCCGACGTCAACGCCGTTGTCGAGAAACGGCGTGAAGTCGACATCCGCGCCGATGATCGAGCCGGCGACGGTTGTCTCGTCGTTCGAGCCCCACCAGTTCCCACCGGCATTGATCGTTGAGGCTGTGCCTGTATACACAAGGCCTCGCGAACTTAAGAACGAGTTCTCGAAGATTGTGTTACTGCCGACCGGAACGGCAGCGCCCGGCGTATCGTCAATCCCCAGATCTCCGCCAACCAAGTCGTTGTTCGCGTCGTTGTTAAAGAAGAAGTTATTGGACACTATGTCATTGTGAGCGCCAGCGTCCGTCCCGCTGCTGCCGAAACTCGTCAGGCGCAATCCGTAGCGGTCATTGCCCGAGAAGGTGTTCCCTGAAATGAGCGTGCTCTGGATGCCTCCCTGGAGTCCGTCGTAGCCGTTATTGCTCCAGGTGTTGCCGAGAATACTGCCGTTCTCGAAGCCGCCATAGCCGAGGTTCGCGCCAACCCCTTTATTATTGTCGAACAGATTGCCCTGAATCAGCGGACTCCGGGACGGGCTCTGATCGAAAAACGTTCCGTTGTTGTTCGTCTTATTGCCGTTGATGAACATGCCGTCGGCCTGACCATTGACGATCTGGTTGTCGACAAGGTGGAAGCCGCGAAAGTCCTGGTTGTCAAACTGCAAAATTGAGCCCGAAAATCCGGTCGGCTCGCTGCTGCCGTCGAAGACATTCTGGCTGTACGTGACGTCGAGTCCATCGTCGTTTAAGAACACGGCCGCACCGGTGAAACCAATCACCTGATTGTTCAGTATCTGCAGCCCATCCACGGGCCCGCTCGTGCTCTCGACTCCGTTGGTTCCGCCGGAAATCGTGAACCCGTTGATCACGGCTTGGGCAGAACCACTCTGCAACTCGATGCCGATGCCTGAACTAGGCGCGATGATGGAAGACACAGCCGGATTGCTTGTTCCAGCGCGACCGCGCGCGTCAACGCCAGCCTGAGCTCCCTTGAGGTCGACTTGCTTGTTGACGACCAAGTTCTCGGGATATGTGCCGGCGGCCACGTTCACCGTGCCGCCGCTCGTCACCAGGTTGACCGCTTCTTGAATGCGGCCGGCGCCGCCGGTCTGGGCTCCGAGCGTGGTCACGTCCAGGATTGAAAGGTCGCCCTGGAATCCGGCGCCGGCGCTGTTGCTGCCATTGTCGAGGTAAGGCGTGAAGTCGACGGACAAGGCGGCGAACATGGCCGAAATGGTGGAAGCGACGTTCGTTCCCCACCAGTTGGTCGAGGCGTCGATCGCGGTTCCGGTTGCGTTCGTGATTTGGGAAGCGTTGCCCGTGATG
>DASZUP010000513.1:0-6039 GCA_035547635.1 Pirellulales bacterium | reverse complement strand
GGCCGGCGAATCCGGCAGGTCGAACGGCCGGGCCAGTCGGCTCTCTGGGCCGATGCCGACTTCTGCATCACCGGCTATGTCGATCCCGAGCGGCAATTGCCCGAAGGCCCGTTCGGCGATCACCTGGGCTACTATTCGTTGATCCACGATTTTCCCGTGCTGGTCGTCGAACGCGTTTACCACCGCACGGGCGCCATCTGGCCGTTTACCGTCGTCGGCCGACCGCCGCAGGAAGACACCGCGTTCGGACAGTTCGTACACGAATTGACCGGTCCGGTGATTCCGACCGTCGTCCCCGGCGTGCGGGCGGTACACGCCGTCGACGCGGCCGGCGTGCATCCGCTGCTGCTGGCCATCGGCAGCGAACGGTATGTGCCTTACGCTCCGCGGCGCCAGCCGCAAGAACTGCTGACACAGGCCAACGCACTGCTGGGCCAGGGACAGATGTCGCTGGCCAAGTATCTGCTGATCGTGGCGCACGAGGACCAGCCGGAACTGGACATTCACGATATCCCGGCTTTCTTCAAACACCTGCTCCAGCGCGTCGACTGGGCTCGCGATCTGCACTTTCAGACCTGCACCACGATCGACACGCTCGACTATTCCGGCGGCCGCTTGAATGAAGGCTCGAAGGTGGCCATTGCAGCGGCAGGCGAGGCGCGGCGTGAGCTGCCGCGAGAACTGAGCGGCGAATTGCGGTTGCCGGACGGCTTTGCCGATCCTCGCCTGGCCCTGCCCGGCGTGCTGACGATTGCCGGGCCGCCGTATGCCGCCGATGAAAAGGGCGAGGATCCGGCAATCAAGCGCTTTTGCAGCAACTACGGCGAACACGATGCCATCAATCGCTTTCCGCTCGTGGTCGTGGTCGACGACAGCGAGTTCGCCGCGCGGACGCTGAATAATTGGCTCTGGACGACGTTCACGCGTTCCAACCCTGCGGCCGATATTCACGGCATCGGCGCCTTCATCGAACAGAAGCATTGGGGCTGCCGCGGATCGCTCGTGATTGACGCGCGGAGCAAGCCGCACCACGCGCCGCCGCTGGTTGAAGACCCGGAAGTTTCGCGGCGCGTCGACGCCCTGGCCGCTCGGGGCGGGCCGCTGCATGGAATCCTGTGAACGTGCCCTTGATCGCTGCTCAACTCGTGCTTTCCAGCATGCCGGCGCCGCTCTGGTGGCTGCTGGCCGTGTGGATGTTCGCGCTGGGGGCGTCGATCGGCAGCTTTATGAACGTGGTGATCTACCGCCTGCCGGCCGGGCTGAGCCTGGTGCATCCCGGCTCGCGCTGCCCCAAATGCAAGACGCCGCTGGCGGCGCGTGACAATGTTCCCATCTTCGGCTGGCTCTGGCTGCGAGGCCGCTGTCGCTACTGCAGCTTGCCAATCTCGCCGCGGTATCCCGCCGTCGAACTGTTCATGGCCTGCACTTTCATGCTATTGGCCTGTCTGGGGCCGCTCGCCGGCGGCGCCAATCTGCCCGGTTTCGCCGACCGCGCCGCCGAGGCCAGCGCCGGCAATTTCCTGCTGTGGGGCGTCTACGCCTATCACTTGTTCCTGCTCTGCGGCCTGGTGTGCGCCGCGCTGATGAAGTTCGACGGTCACGCGATGCCGAGCGGGTTGTTGATACCGCTCTTGCTCGTCGGCTGGGCGGCGCCCTTGTTCTGGCCGGAGTTGCATCCTGTGCCGAGCGGCGTGTTGTCGCGCAGCACGTTGCTCAATTTCCCTTGGGCCGCCGGTCTGGTCGATGGCGCCGCGGGCTTCGCGGCCGGCACGACAGCGGGCTGGTTGGCGGCGTGGCGTTGCTCGCGGCAGAGCGGTAAGTTCGTCGGGCGGTCGTCGCGAGACGTTGCGCTGGCCCTTGGCTGTGTTGGATTGTTTCTCGGCTGGCAAGCGGCCGCCGTGTTGGCGGCAACAACGACGACGATGCTTTTTGGGTTAACGTTGATCGGCCGCGTTTGGCCCCCGGCGCGCCGCGCCGGCTTGATCGCCTGCCTGGCGCCCCTCACGCTGGCGTGGCTCGCCGTCTGGGGGCCGATCGCGTCGCAATGCGATTTTCTCGCTTCCGGGGCGAACGTCGGAACGTTCGTGGCGGCGGCGACCGCGGTCGTGGCGTTCGCCTGGCTGAGAGGGAAGCTGAAGATTCAGAAATAACGACTTCATCAATCGCTGTGTATGAAGAAGAACGATTGATCTCCACGGTCATTGGGGCGAGCAAACTAGCCGCGTAGCGGCGACAGGTTATAGCCAGGGGCGTCAGCCCCTGGGACGGTTGCTCAGCTCTTTTTTCTTCAGCCGCGTAGCGGCGACAGGAATATGGCATCGGATGATGGCTTGACTGCGAACGCAAGAACCGGCTCGCAAGTTGAGACGCGAGACTTCTTCATGAGACGCGAAGCAACCCGATTAACGCCGCTCCCTGCCGCCCCTAACGGGGCTAACGACTGACGTTGTGTTGAACGAACTCCAGGGGCTCGCGCCCCTGGCTAAATCCTTCCGCCGCTACGCGGCTGGCATTTGGCTTCGATTTTAGGCGAATGCCGCGGTAACATAGGCCCAAGTGCAATCTCCGGCAACTCGCCAAACTGGTCCGTGCCGGCGAGTTTGCATCCGTCGCCGAACAAGAACGTCCCGCCGCCCCCGAGGAGCCATGGTCAAAATCTCTTTTTACGGCGCCGCCGAAACGGTGACGGGCTCCAAGTATCTGCTGGAAGCCGGCGACGCCCGCGTGTTGATTGATTGTGGGCTGTTTCAAGGGGAAAAGGAGCTGCGGAGCAAGAACTGGGGGCCGTTGGAATTCCAGCCGGGCCGGGTCAATGCCGTAGTATTGACGCATGCCCATATCGACCACATCGGCTTTTTGCCTCGGTTCGTCAAGCTTGGCTTCCATGGCCGTACGTGGTGTACGCCGGCCACTGAAGACCTGGCGGAAATCATGCTCTACGACTCGGCCCACAACCAGGAAGAGGACGCCAGGTACGCCAATCGCAAGGGCTTCACCCGGCATAAGCCGGCCTTGCCGCTGTACGACCGGCGCGACGTGCAGCATGCGCTGCGGTCGCTGAAAGGGACGCATCGCAAGCAGTGGTTCAACCCGGCCGGACCGATCTGGTGCCGTTATCACGACGCCGGCCATTTGCTCGGCTCTTCGATGATTGAAGTCGAGATCCGCCAGCCGCCGAAGACCTTGCGGCTGTTGTTTTCCGGCGACGTCGGCCGCTATGACGCGCCGCTCTATCATGATCCCGCCTCGCCTCCGGAGTGCGACTATATTATCTGCGAGAGCACATACGGCAACCGCGACCATCCGAAGGCCGACGTGCTCGAGGAGCTGACCGAGGCGGTGCATGCGGCCGTCGACCGGGGCGGAATGATGGTCGTGGCGGCGTTCGCCGTCGGCCGCGCTCAGCAGTTGATCTACCTGTTGCAGGTGCTTACGGCGAAAAAGGAGATTCCCGAATTGCCGATCTATCTCGACAGCCCGATGGCCATCGACGCTTCGCGGATATATGCCGCCCACGCCGCCGAGCAGGACCTGAGCGAAGCCCGGTTAGCCAGCCTGTCCGCAAAGCTCGCTTCTCGCCAGGTCCATCTGACTCGCTCCGTCGCGGAATCAAGACGGATCAACGAGGTGAAGGGGCCGGGCGTGATCATTTCTTCCTCAGGCATGATGACGGGCGGAAGGATCTTGCACCATCTGAAACAACGCCTGCCGGATGAACGCAACACGATCATCATCGGCGGTTTCATGGCGGCCGGCACGCGCGGCCGGCATTTGCAGGAAGGCGCCCGTCAGATCCGCATTCACGGCGCCGATGTACCGGTGAAAGCCGCCGTCGTTGAGGTCTCGGGCTTAAGCGGACACGCGGGGCACGCGGAATTGTTGCGTTGGCTGAGACCGCTGCCGGCGCCGCGGCGGGCATTTTTCACCCATGGCGAGAAAGCCGCGGCGCACGCCTTGGCGGATGAGCTGCACGCGACCCGCGGCTGGAACGTCGCCGTGCCGAGGCTGGGGCAATCGTTTGAGCTTTCCACAGGAACCGCTGATGAGTGACGCCCTGAACCGCATGGACTTGAGCTCCAATCTGGAGGCGATTCTCAAATCGCACGGCTACCGGCAGGTGGAGAAAGACGCAGAGTTTCTCTCGCGGCCGGAGCTGCGCCCCGTGCGAATGCAGTTGGAGCTGCTCAAGCCTGAAATGCTGCTGGCGGAGCACCATATCAGTTCGACGATCGTGCTGTTCGGCAGCACGCAGATCATAGCGCCGAGCGAAGCGAAATTGCGGCTGGCCAACGCGACGGCCGCGGCCGCCGCCGCGCCGGGCAATACCCAACTCGAGCGCGAAGCGAAGTTGGCGAAAAAGTTGCTGGACAAGTCGCACTATTATGAGGCGGCCCGCGAGTTTGCACGCCTGGTCACCATGTGCTGCCAGCCGGACAGCGACATTCATTACGTGATTGTCACCGGCGGCGGTCCGGGAATCATGGAGGCGGGAAACCGCGGCGCTTATGAAGCGGGAGGCAAATCGATCGGCTTGAACATCTCGCTCCCCGCGGAGCAAGTGCCGAATCCCTATATCACGCCGGATCTCTGCTTCCAATTCCGCTACTTCGCCATGCGCAAGCTGCACTTTCTGCTTCGCGCCAAGGCGTTGATCGCCTTTCCGGGCGGTTTTGGCACGCTGGATGAACTGTTCGAAGCGCTCACGCTACGGCAAACCCACCGCATGCAGGAGATTCCGATTGTGATCTTCGGCCGCGAGTACTGGGACAAAGTGATCGATTTTCAGTTTCTTGCCGACGAAGGGGCGATCCGCGATGAGCATCTGGAACTGATCAGCTACGCGGAGACTCCTCAGGAAGCCTGGGAGATCATCACGCGGTTCCACCGCGAGCGAGGCCCCGCTCCGCCGGAAACTTTACCCCCCACGTTGTCGAGCTTTTGAACGCCATGCCCGCAGCATCTTCGCAGTCAGAAAGTCGCGTTGCGCTGGTCACCGGCGCCGGCGCGCCGCGGATCGGCAATGTGGTGGCGCGCACCTTGGCGGCGCGAGGGTATCGGGTGATCTTGCATGCCCGCCATTCCGCCGCCGAGGCTCAAGCCACGGTCGAGCAGTTGCGGCAGGCCGGCGCCCAGGCTGGCGCCGTGACGGCCGACTTGACCGACGAAGCCTCAGTCGCCGCGATGTCGCGCGAGGCGCTGGCGCTGTTCGGCCGCATCGACGCGCTGGTCAACTGTGCGGCGGTCTGGATTTCCAAAACGCTGGAAGAAACCACCGCCGCCGACGTGCGGCTGCACCTGGAAAGCAACGCCTTGGCGACGTTTCTCTGCTGTCAGCACGTCGGGCTCGCGATGGCCGCACAGCCCTCGGGCGGAGCGATCGTGAATTTGGGGGATTGGGCAATCGTACGGCCTTACTTGAATTACTCCGCGTATTTTCCTTCCAAGGGCGCCATTCCAGCGCTCACTCGCACCTTCGCGGTCGAGTTGGCTCACCGCAATCCGCGAGTGCGAGTCAACGCTGTATTGCCGGGGCCCGCCATGATGCCCGAGAGTCTGCCTGCCGACCAGCGCCAGGCGGCCATTGCCGGCACGCTGGTCAAACGCGCAGGAAGCCCCCAGCACGTCGCCGATGCGGTATCGTTTTTGCTGGAGAATGACTTTATCACCGGGGTCTGCCTGCCGGTCGACGGCGGGCGGACGATCTATTGCGGTTTGGCCGAGTGAGTTGCTGTGCGTGGCGGCGCGCTGGAGGGCGCGAGCGCGTGCAGAAGCTTGCGGAGCGCCGGATTAGATCGATTGCAACAACCCGGTCCTCGGGGTAGGTTTCTGGGAAGAAGAGGGCGTGGTTTCCGCCGTCATCTATTGAGAAAAAAGGCAAATACTATGTGGTTCCTTCGCTCGCTTACGCCCGTGGCGCTTGTGTTTGCGGTCTCCGCCGCCAGTTTGCAAGCAGCCGATGACGTTCCCGACGGCTCGCCCAAGGAATTGATCAAGTACATCCAGAAGCTGCAATCGGCCGAGCCGCAGGGGAGCACGCGA
>DASZUP010000512.1:0-4318 GCA_035547635.1 Pirellulales bacterium | reverse complement strand
ATCCTGCACGTTGTTTTTGCTGCATCCATCTTCAGCATCGCTGCGATCTCACCTCAGCCGAGCGTATTCAACCTTGAAACGAAAGTGGAGTGCTTATCGCCTCACTTCGCGCCGCCGTCACTTCTGCGCCGTCTTCGTTTCGGCCGGCGCAATTGCGAACCGCACCAGCAGTTTCACGCGGAAAGGGACTTCGGCGAACGCATCGGACGAGATCTTTTCGTCTTTCAACTTGTCCTGAGAAACGACGGCCTGGCCATAGGGATTGGTCGTGTATCCGCTGTTGTCTCCAGAAACCTGCGTCTCTTGCACGCCAATGACTTCGCCGACGCGGACTCCGTTGAGCTTGGCCAGCCGCTCCGCCCTTGCCCGAGCGTCGGTCACGGCGTCTTGATAGGCCTTCTCGCGCAACGCCTCGAGATCTCGCACGACAAAGCGGACCAGCGCACTGTTCGTCTGCCGGCCGTAGCGATAGGCCATGTTGATGTCGGCGGCCGAAGGACCGACCTCGGCGCCTGAGTCCTTGGCCGTATCGAGGAGTTTGCCGACGGTTTCCATCACCTGCTCGATCGATTGATCCTTGATCCCGGACAACCGCAGTTGCAGCGAGCTGGCGATCTCCACCTTGCTCTTGGCGGCGGAAGTCGTATCGACCATCCCGCGCATGGCCATCTGCATCTGCTCGGCCGACGTCTGGTTGCTGAGCGAAACGTTGAGCTCCTCGATTTCGAGTTGTTCCAGCTTCAGCTTGTCGAAGGCTTCCAGGATCCGCCGCTTGGCGTCGCGATACTTGACGATCGCGTCGGCCGTCAGTTCGGCGTTGGCGGCGGCGCGCATGCTGATTTCAATCACGTCCGGTTTGCCGATCGTCTCGCCCGTGCCAGACACGGTAATCCCGCTGGCCTGGTAGGGATTGGAACCGACATAGACCTGGGCCAGGACTGCGCTGGGCCGAACGAGGGTTGCGCCGAACAGAACGAATGCCGCTGGCAGAACGAAGTTGCGAAATTGCGGCGGCAGATAAACGGGCAAAGGCTTCATGATTTAGGCGCCTTGCTGTTGAGAGAAAAACGAACCTTCAACGTTACGCGCACGGGAATTTCAACCAGTTGGTCGGCCGTCAATCGCGTTTCCTCTTCGCCCGATTTACTGGAGATTCCATAGATGGCCGTGATCATCCGCGCCTGGATGCTTTCGTTTTTGTCGCCCGTTGCCTCGGGCGCCTCTTCAATCGCTTCGACGGCGCCCAACTCGGCGTCGGCCAGTCGGGCCAGCCGGCTGGCGCGGCTCTTGGCCTGATCGAAGGCCTGCTGATAGGCGGCTTCGCGCGCCTGCTGAACGTCTTCCACCACGAACGTGACGACCGGCGTGGGCGAGCCGGTCTGCCCCATCATCCGCATCAGCATGGCGTTGTCGGCCTCGGCGCCGATGGTCGCTCCGGCGTCCTTGGCGGCATCGAGCAGTTGGCCGATTGTGGTCGTCAGCTCCGCTTCCGAAAGTTTGTCTACGCCGATCAGCGCCAGCCGCAAAGAACGCGTGATGGCTATCTTGCTCTTGCGGGAGGGACCAGCGTCGCTATAAGCCCCCTGAGCTCCTGCCGAGCCGGCGTCGCTGGCAAAGCTCAATCCGCGTTGCTCAATCTTCAAGTTTCGCAACTCCAGTTTTTCGAAGGCGGCCAGCGTGCGGCGCAGCGAATCCTGGTATTTGACGAGCGCATCGCCCGTAAGTTCCGCCCCGGCTCCGGCCGTCAGGTTGATTTCAACCCGCGTCGGCTTGACCCGCACCTCGCCCGAGCCGAAGACGCTGATGCCTGACGAGTCTTCTCCGCGCGCGGCGGAAGCGAACATGCCGAATATCAGCAGTGACGCAAGAAAAAGCAAAGGGGGCTTGGGCATAAGCGGGCGCAGCAAGGAGTGTCGGATCGGCCAAATAAACGTGAATGCATCACCGCCGTTGCGAGACGTCTGTGGGTTCGGCGGTTTTCGGGGCAGATTGCAGCGGATACGCGGTGACCGCCAGGTTCGAGATGGCGAGCAACTTGTCCCGGTGGAGCAGGAGCTTGCCGCCGAGCGAATCGAGATCGGCGCCACGGAACAGCCGGGCGGTGTCGCCGTTGGTTTTGTACAGCTCGAACACGCCGCGCGGCGTGAACTGGTAGACATAATCCACGGTCATGAGCGGCCTGGTCCAGCCGGTGGCGATCGGCACGCGTGCGGCCCACCGTAGCCGTTGCGACGTCAAGTCGATCGCCAGCACTTCCTCGCCGCCTAAATAGATATTGTCCTTGTCGAGTCCGATCAGCATGGCCGACTCGCTGACGGGCCGCTCCCACAGCAGCTTCGGCCCGGCCAGGTCGACGGCGTACAGCCGCGCCGACCGCATGCCTTTCAGATACAGCGTGTTGTCCGCCGCCAGCGGCGCCGAGACGGTGGACATCTCGTACGGCTCGTTGTACCAGTTGTTGGTGTTAGGCATGGAAGAGTCGTACGTCAGCCCCCAGTCGATGGCGCCGTTACGGACGTCGACGGCGACCAGGCCGCCGGCGTGCGTATCGACCAGTACGCGTCCGGCGTGCAGTAGCAGCGAGGGCTGCGCCGTGCGGCGATAGTACATCTGGCTCTGGTCGACCTGGTGCGTGCCCAGGTGCGTTGACCAGAGCAGCTTGCCGTCGGCGGCCGCGACGGCAAGCAGGTGCAGTTCCGAACCTTGCCCCTGCTTGCCGGCGGCGACGTAGATGCGATCGTCCGCGGGCAGCGGCTTGCCGGCGAAGTTCCAGTTCTGCAGCGCGGCGACGCTCTGCGAGGTCCAGCCCGGCTTGCCGGTGGCGGCGTCGAAGCGCGCCAGGCGAAAGTTCTGACCGTGCTGGCCGATTTGCGCCACATCTCGCGTCACGGCCCACAGCGCGTTGCCGGACAGGGCCAACGAATACTGCTCGGGAAAGTGATACTGGTTTTGTTGCACTTTCTGGGGCAGGTCGTGAAACTTGCCGGTCCGCCACAACAGCTTTCCGGTCTTGAGATCGACCGCCATCAGATAGCCCATCATGTTCAGATAGACTCGCTGGCCGTCGATCGCCGTGGCGGGAACCATCTCTCTTACCGCCATGTGCGCCTGCCAGCCCCAGTTCTGCCCGGCCTGAGCCAGAGCCTGCGCCTGCTGGGAGCTGAAATAGCGGAATTGCCATAGCGGGGCGTTGTCGCTCGGAAGCGCCAGATCGCTTTCAGCCGCGGTCGGCTGGGTCGGAGTGTCTGAGCCGGCGACCGCTTTCGCCCGGGCGGCGGCGATTTCATCCAGATGCTGTGCCGCAAGCATCTCGCGACCGCCGAAGACCACCGTATCTTCCGCATGCCGCTCGTGTACCTGGCGCCGCAGTGCTTGAAACTCTTCCCAACGTCCGGCGCGGGCCAGGGCGATGGCCGACTTGGCCAGCAGGCGGGCGCGGGAGATCTTTGATTCCGGCCGGAAATGGATCACCGCCTGCCAGCACTCGGCGGCCTTGTCCATCTCTCCCCGCTCGAAATAGATGTCGCCCAGCCGGTCCGCGGCCACGTCGCCGGCGGCGGTGATAAAGTAGTCGTTGAAGACCTTGTTCAGCTTTTCGACTTCGTCCTTGCCTTCCGCGGCGTCGACCAGCGCCTGCGCATCGGCATCATGAAACACGCGATAAGCCTGCTTGCCCGCGGGCGGCAAATCTGCCAGCGCCTGGCGAACGAGCAAGTGCGTCGGCAGCCACAGCCCGTCGTCTCGCGGCGCCAAGGCGCTCTGCGGCGCCTGCTGCACCTTTTCCAATTCTTTGAACGCCCGTTCCCAGGCTTCGCGCGCGCTCAAGCGGCGGAACTCCGTCAAGGCTTCGGAAACTTCCGACTTCTGCGCCGGCAAGTTGAAAGGACGTTTCGGATCGTTGGGATTGATGGCCGTACTGGCCGGCACGGCCATGATCACCTGCGCCTGGGACGCGCACGCCCCTAGCGCCAACCAGCAGCATGCGGCGCGGCGGAGCAGGATTGCCAACTTACGTCGCCATGGGACCATCGAACGGATTCCTTGCGCCGAACGTTACGCCAACAGAAGGTGCTTCGGGAAGGTGCGGAAAGGACTGCCCGCAACCGCACCGGTCGGCGATCCGTACCCGGAGACGGCTGCAACAAAAGTCACTATGTCTGCGATTAGACGACAGCCCTCTGGCAAGATCAAGCAGATTCTTTGCGACGCCGAAAAACATTAAAAAATCGCGAGAATTGTGGGGCGCTTGCATCGCGATCTTCTTGTCGAACAATGCTTGCTCACTGGCCACGGCCGCGAGTAGACTGAGGGCGCATTT
>DASZUP010000511.1:0-1818 GCA_035547635.1 Pirellulales bacterium | reverse complement strand
CCTTTCGCATGGCTTCGACCGCTGCCGCCCGGACTCGACCCCCTCGCTCCAACAGCACCCACCCGAACACGAACGGCAAACGCTCGCGCAACGGCGCCCCCCTGCCCGCCGAATTCGACGCTCTAGAGGATTGGCCGAATTGGCGGCGGAAGTTGGCCGACCGCCGAGTGCGGCAAGCCCTCGGCCGGCGTTTGTCGGCGCGCGGGCCGGTGCTGAGCTGGGGCGCCGCCGCCTTGGGCGCCACCGCGGCCGAGACGCTGGCTTTGGTTCGCCAGCTCGCCGCCTTGGAACGCGGAGCGGCCACGACCGCCTCGCTTGCCAAGCCGCTCGCTGAATCGCTCACCCGCTGGCAGGCTGCTTCCGGCAGCATGGCCGAGCCGGAGGAGGCGCTCGAATCGTTGGCCTGGGCGCACGCCCTGCCCTTTCTGGTCGATTGCCTCGAAAAGGAAACTTGGCAGGCATGCTTGCAGAAACTGATCGCGCAGGCTGAAGCGGCGGTCAAGACTCGGCACGCTTCGCTGCTGGTGCGGCAGTTGGCCGCGAGCGAACTGCCGCGGACCTTGGGCTATTGGTTCTCGGAGTTCGAAGCCTGCCGGAAGCTGGCGGCATCGGGCGGCGCGACGGCGATCGCCACACTGGAAGACGGCGTGGACGCCGAAGGAGTGATCCACGGCAAGGACTTGCCCTGGCTGCGGCCCCTGTTGGCCTCTTGGACTCGCATGGCGGCGATGGAAGAACTCTCGCCCAAGCCAGAGAGAATCGTTTCGGCGCAGCCGCGTTTCGAGCGGCTGGTCGGCCAGGCGTTGCGACTGACTCGCGACGACGCCAGCCAGGCGCTCTCGCCCCTGGGCGCCGGCGCCGATTCCAAGGAGTCGACGGCCGAGATGTTTCGAGCGGCGTTGCGGTTCGCCGGCGAGCAGCAGCGCCGGCTGGCCGCGTTGGCGCTTCCCGCGGCGATCGCCGTCAAAGGGAAAAAACCGGCAAGCTCCAAGAAAGGGAAAACCGCCGCCAAGCTGCCGCCCGCGGCTTTTAATTCCGAGCTTTCGCAGCTCGCCGTGCTGCGCACCGGGTGGGCCTCGTGGGAGGAACGCCTGACGGTCGCTTACCACGAGCAGCAGTTGGCCGCCGAGTTGCTCTGCGGCCGCGACGTCGTCGCCTCCGGGACATGGAGCCCCGAAATCACGTTCGACGGCACGCGGCTCGAACCCGAATCGGAATGGCAAGAGGTGTGCTGGGTTTCCGACGACGACGTCGACTACCTGGAGTTGGAAATCTTCCTTTCAGCGGGCGTGCGAGTGCAACGGCACCTGCTCCTGGCCCGGCAAGATCATTTTCTGTTCGTCGCCGATGCCGTGCTCGGCGAGAAGCCGGGAGCGATCGCCTATCGCTCCGCATTGCCTCTGGCGCCGGGCGTGCAATTCGCGACGGCCAAGGAAACGAACGAAGGCCGCTTGATCGGCCGCCGCGATTGCGGCCTCGTGCTGCCTCTGGCACTACCCGAATGGCGCTCGGAAGCGTCGCCCGGAAAGTTGGAGTTGCAGAACGGCCAGTTGGAGCTGAGGCAGAGAGCGGCGGGCGCGCCGCGTCTGTTCGCACCGTTGTTCATTGATCTGGCGCCGCGGCGATTTTCGCGCCCCTACACCTGGCGCCGACTGACGATCGCCGAGAATCGCCAGATCGTGCCCGACGAGTTGGCCGTCGGCTATCGAGTGCAAGTCGGCGGGCAGCAATGGCTGTTCTACCGCTCGCTCGGCCCGCGCGGCAATCGCACGCTGTTGGGCCACAACCTGGTCACCGAGTTCCTCGCCGCCCGATTCA
>DASZUP010000510.1:0-1543 GCA_035547635.1 Pirellulales bacterium | reverse complement strand
AGCACGATGAACTGCGGCATCTCGCCCGCTTGTTCGAAGCCGCGCAGCTCTTCGGCGAAGCGTTCGGCCCGTTTCACGTCGGGATAATCGAGATCCCAGGGGCGGAAGTGCGGGTCGAAGTGGCCTTCGAGCGCCTTGGCCACGGCCTTGCCCGGTTGGGCGACGCCGCCGCTGTCCTTGATGAACTCTCCGTAGCTGCGATAGCTGACGCCGGCTTCGCGGCAGCGGTCCCAGAGATAGCCGCCCGCCGGCAGGGCGATTTCGAACGCGCCTTCGCTCGGGTACTGCAGCTTCTTCTTGCCGCCGCGATAGACCAGCGGCCACGTCTTCTCGACGAAGTCGGTGGCGTAGGCCGCCATGGTCCACTCGTGCCCGTCGGCGCTGACCTCGCTTTCCACGTAGAAGTTGTCCAGCAGCACGAACTCCTTGGCCAGCGCGTGCTGGTTGGGCGTGACTCGCTCGGGGAACAAGCAGAGGTGCGGGGCGCCGTTGCCTTCAGGCAGATCGCCGAAGACCTGATCGTACGTGCGGTTTTCCTTGATGACGTAGATGCAGTGCTTGATCGGGCTCGAATCGCCCAGCCGGGCGGGAATGGGATTGTCTTTCTCGGGCGGTTCGATCGCCGGCGCCTGGTCGGCTTTCAGCGGGCTGGAGCGATAGGCCGTCTCCGTGTACCTGGCCATCGTCTCGGGCGAAGGCGGATCGATCACGCTCAGCGTGCCGCGCAGCAGCCCGCCGATATATTGCCGGATGTTGGCCGAAGGATTCTTGATCGGATCGGGGCCGTTCGGATTGGCGTGCGAGATCAGGCCCTTGCCGTTGGCGATGTAGATGCGCTTGTCGAGCGGGCCATAGCGGACCGAGGTCGGATACCAGCCGGCCGGCAGAAAGCCCATCGAGCGGCTGCGGCCCGGCTCGCTGACGTTGAACATCGCCACGTTGTTGTTGTCCGCATTGGCGATCAGCAGCACCTTGCCGTCGGGCGTGAGCGAAAGGCTGTTGGGAGCGCTGCCGCTGGGCGCCTTGGGATAGAGCGAACTGGAAATGCTTTCCAAGGCCAGGCCCGAGGTCGTGTCGAGCACCGAGACGGTGTTGGAATTGGCGCAGGCGACGAATAGTCGTTTGCCGTCGGGCGAAAGCGCCAGCTCGGTCGGATGCGCTTCGGTCGCCCAGATGGCGTCGACCTTGAGCGTCTGCAGGTTCAGCACGGCCACGCCCGACTTGCCCCACAGGCTGACGAACAACCGTTTGCCGTTCGGTTCGGGGAGCACGGCGTAAGGATAACTGTCTTCGGCCAGCGCCGCCCGGCGCGGCTTGTTCGGTTCATCGAGCGGCAACAGGCAGACGGCGTGGCCCCAGCCGCCGGCCACGTAGAGCGTTTTGCCGGCGGCATCGCAGGCCATGCCGGCAGGCACGAAGGTTTCGCCCGGTTCGGCAACACTCAACTCGCGATGCTCGCTCAAGAAGCCGTCGGCGAACTTGAACTCGTGGATCACTTCGTACTCGGCGCCGCTGGCGAACAGCCGTTTGCCGGAAGGATGAA
>DASZUP010000509.1:0-20534 GCA_035547635.1 Pirellulales bacterium | reverse complement strand
TTCATCCTTCGCGGACAGCCGAACATGAGCATTCCCCTCGCGCCCTTGGAGCCGGCGGCGAACAAAACCGCCGACAATCGACCCGCCGACAAAGATAAGAAGGCCGAGCCGCCCAAAAAGGCTGCGCCCAAGCAGGCCGTCAAACCGGCGGAGCGGCTTGTTTCGCTGGATGCGTACCGCGGCGTCATCATGCTGGCCATGGCGTCTGCCGGCTTCGGTCTGGCCGGCGTCGCTAAACATTTTCCGGATGATCCGCTCTGGCAGACGCTCGGCTTCCAGTTCAGCCACGTGGAGTGGAAAGGCGGCGGCTTCTGGGACATGATCCAGCCCTCGTTCATGTTCATGGTCGGCGTCTCGATGGCCTACTCTTACGCCTCTCGCCAAGTGCGCGGTCAGAGCTATCCGCGGATGTTGGCGCACGCCGTATTTCGCTCGTTCGTATTGGTGGCGCTGGGCGTCTTCCTGTCTTCGAAGTCGAGCTCGCACACGAACTTCGTCTTCCCCAACGTGCTCTGCCAGATCGGCCTGGGCTATACGTTCTTGTTCCTGCTGTGGAACCGGCGGCCCGTTTGGCAACTACTGGCCGCCGTGTTGATTCTGGCGGCCGATTGGGGATTGTTCTTCGCCTACCCGACGCCGCCGGCCGATTTCGACTACAGCACGGTCAACCTGTCGGCCAACTGGCCGCATCTGGAAGGCCGCGCCGCGCACTGGGACAAGCACACCAACGCGGCCGCCGCGGCCGATCGGGTCTTCTTGAATTGGTTTCCGCGAGACGAGCCGTTCACGCTCAACGACGGCGGATATACCACGCTGAACTTCGTGCCCTCGCTGGCGACGATGATCTTCGGCCTGCTGGCGGGCGGCCTGATGCGCAGCGATCGCGGCAAGGCCGCAAAGCTCGGCTGGCTCGTTGGGGCCGGCTTGGTCTGTCTGGGCGCCGGCTACCTGCTGGACCGCTACGACATCTGCCCGATCGTCAAGCGGATCTGGACGCCTTCCTGGGCCGTCTACAGCACCGGCTGGACGCTGTTGATGCTCGCAGGCTTTTACCTGGTGGTCGACGTCATCGGACTGCGCCGCGCAGCCTTGCCGCTGGTGGTCGTCGGCATGAATTCAATCCTCATGTACTGCATGTCCCAGCTTATTGGCTCGTCCAACGGTTGGATCGCGCAGAATCTACAGCGGCATTTCGGCGACGGCATCTTTACGGCCTACGGCCATCTTGATCCGATCTACTCGCCGATCCTTCGTGCCTCGCTGGTCCTGTTCGTGATGTGGCTCGTCTGCGTCTGGCTCTATCGGCAAAAGATCTTTGTGCGGATCTGAACGCGGTTCACGCCAGCAGCTCGGTGATCACATGGCCGTGTACGTCGGTCAGACGGCGGTCGATGCCGTTGTGGCGGAAAGTAAGGCGTTCGTGGTCGATGCCGAGCAGGTGCAAAACGGTGGCGTGTAGATCATAGCAGTACGTCGGATTGACGGCCGCCTTGTAAGACCATTCGTCGCTTTCGCCATAACTCGTTCCGCCGCGAATGCCGCCGCCGGCCAGCCAGGAGGTGAAAGCGAACGGGTTATGGTCGCGGCCTTTGCCTTGGGCGCAAGGCATCCGGCCGAACTCGGTGGTCCAGATCACGATCGTCTCGTCGAGCATGCCGCGCGCGGCTAAGTCCTTGATGAGGGCCGCCGCCGGCTGATCCATGCTGGCGCCCATGTCGCCGTGGTCCTTGGCAATATCTTCGTGGCTGTCCCAGTTGCGCCTGGGAAAGCCGTTGTCGGCGCCGCTCCAGACTTGCACGAACCGCACGCCGCGTTCCAACAATCGGCGAGCCACCAGGCAGTTGCGGCCGAAATCTTCCGTGACCTTCTGATCGACTCCGTACAACCGCTTCGTCGCCTCGGTTTCTTGCGAAAGATCGAGCGCCTCGGGAGCGCTGAGCTGCAAACGGGCGGCCAGCTCGTACGAGGCGATTCGCGCTTCCAGTCGAGAGTCGCCCTGGCGGTTTTCCAAATGTTGGCGATTGAGCTGTTGCAGCACGTCCAGGCCGGCCGCTTCGCTTTGCGAAGTGATGAACTCGGCCTCTTTGGGCGGGAACAGATCGGCAATCGGGTTCTTGGCGCCGGGGCGAACCATCGTGCCTTGATGGGCGGCGGGCAAAAAGCCGGCGCTCCAGTTGCCCGGTCCGTTCGGCGCAAAACCGCGTGAGTCGGGCAACACGACGAACGTCGGCAGGTTTTCATTGTCGTTGCCCAGGCCGTACGAGATCCAGGCGCCCATGCTGGGAAAGCCCGGCAGCACGAAGCCCGTATTCTGCATGAAAGTCGCCGGTCCGTGGACGTTCGACTTGGAAATCATCGCATGCACGAACGCCATTTCATCGACGCATTCGGCCAGGTGAGGCACGAGATCGCTCATCCACTTGCCGCATTGCCCATATTGCCGCCAGTTCCAAGGGCTCTTCAGGCAGGCGCCCGGACTGCTTTGAAACAGCTCGACCTTCTCGCCCGGATCGAACGGCTGGCCGTGCCGCTTGATCAGTTCGGGCTTGTAGTCGTACATATCGCACTGACTGGCGGCGCCCGACATGAACAGTTGCACCACGCGTTTGGCTTTCGCCCGGTGATGCAATCCGCCGTTCAAATCGGCCGCCGGGCGGGCCGTATCGGCCAGTGCGCCGCTTTGCCCGAGCATCTGCGCCAACGCGATTCCGCCCAAGCCGCCGCCTAGCTGCCAAAGAAAGTCGCGCCGGCTGCCTGGCGCGCCGGCCCGCTCATGCGAGAAAGTCTGTTCGGCGGAACGGCAAGTATGGGCAAGTCGCCGGAGCATGGCAGCGGCCTCTCAGTCCAGGAACACGAATTCATTGCTGTTGAAGATCAACCGGCAGGCGTTGGCCAGTCCGAAACGTCGGGCGTAATCGGCAACCAACATGGTCTCCTGGGCGGTCGGCCGGCGGCCCAGCGTCAAGCGATAGACGGCTTCGATCTGCCGCGCCGGATCGTCCGCGGCCTTGCTCACCCGCTCCGCCAGCCGTTCGGCCTGCCGCACGGCAAACGGGTTGTTCAACAAGGCCAAGGCCTGCAGCGAGGTGAGCGTGGCGTTTCGCTTGGGGGTCAAGATGGACGGGTCGGCGCAATCGAGGCATTCCATGAACGGATCGGGCACGCTGCGGACGATGAACCGATAAATGCTGCGGCGAAAGCCGGCCGGGTCGTCGAGATCGAACCGTTCGTAATCGTAGATGGGCGAGTGATCGTTCTTGAAGAAGAACAACTTGGCCGACGGACCGCCCATCTTCAAGTCGAGCTTGCCGGCGACCTGCAGCAGCGCGTCATGGATGCACTCGGCGTCCAGTCGCTGCCGGTTCATGCGCCACAAGTAGCGATTGCCCGAATCGAGTTTTGCGTAGTCCGCGCGGCCCTGCGACGATTGCCGATAGACCGAGCTGGTCAGAATCAAACGGTGAAGTTCCTTCAGCGACTCGCCATGGCCGAGGAACCAGGCGGCCAGCCAATCGAGCAACTCGGGGTGGCTGGGCAGCGAGCCCATGCGGCCGAAGTCGTTGGGGGTATCTACGATGCCGTGCCCGAAATGATATTGCCAGACGCGGTTGACGATCGAACGCCGCACCAGCGCATTGGTTGGATCGGAGAGCCAATGTGCCAAGGCCGCGCGACGCTGTCCTTCGTCTTCTGGATCGGCGAGTTGGAAATCGGCCGATGGACCGCCAGCGCAGGCGACTCCGCCAGCGCTCATCCGTTCCTTGGGGCTGCGCACGTCGCCGCGGGCCAGCAGATGAACCGGTCGCGGTTTGGCCGCGGGTTTGAAAGAGCCCGCCGGCTTGAACTGGCTGGCCGCCGCGTAAACATGACTTTGCGGCGGCAATGCGGCGCCGGCTTGCTCGATTTCACCCAGCTTGTCCATCGCCTCAGTCAATTGCCGGCTGATTTCCGGATCGATCGCAGACATCGCCAAGCGGCGGCGCTGCCTTGCCAAGCGACCCAATTCTAAAAGCAGCGTTTGTCGAGCAGTCGGTTTGCCGTCGGCGTCCGTCAGTTTCTCGCGGCTATTGCCGCCGTCGACGAGATTCTTCATGGCCCAGCTCGGCGGCGCTTCGATCGAATCGAGCGACGTGACCGCGGCGCCGGCCGCCACGTTTTGCGTTCCGGCCAGGGCCATCAGCTCCGAGAGGGCGAAGATCCAGTCGTTGGTCCGCTTCCAGAGTTTGGTCGCCGTGACGCGCAGATAACGTCCCGACTTGCCCGTCGCGTCGATGCAGTAAGGCGTGTCGCCGGGATGCGGATAATCGGCCTGCGTTTCATCGGCCAGCACGATCGAGACGGCGAACTGCGGGTCGTCCGACAATTCAACTTTGAAGCGCGGCGGAAAGCCGAAGCCCGGCCCGTTGTGTCCGCCGTAGACGACGTGCGACGGCACGAGCACGATCTGGTCGATTGAGATCGACTTGCCCAGATCCACCTGCACCCACTTGGTTGCCTCAGGCTGCGGCATGATCTGACTGTGGTAGCCGAGCGTGCCGCTCGGCGCGAGAGCCTTGCCGTCGTTCGCCGCCAGTTGCTTCTGCAACTCGGCCGCCTGCCGGTCGAGCTCAGCGATCTCAGGCGTCTCGGCCTGCGAGGCGGCTGCGAGAAGTTGTTGGCGCCGAGATTCCCAGTGCTGTTTTTGTTCCGTTAGTTCACGGCGGCGGGCGGCGATGTTCGGATCCGGATCGTAAGCCCGGTCGGCGCGATCGACTCCTGCAAACACGGCCTGCAGACGGTAATAGTCTTGCTGGGTGATCGGGTCGAATTTGTGATCGTGGCAGCGCGCGCAGTGGACGGTCAGGCTCAGGAACGTCGAGGCCGTGTTGGCCACCATGTCGTCGCGGTCGTTCGAACGGGCGATATCTTTGTCGACCGTGCCTTCACGCAACTCGACGTGTCCGACATAATCCCAGGGACCGGCGGCGATGAATCCTGTGGCGGCGATCGCACGCGGCTCGTCGGGGAACAGCACGTCGCCGGCCAGTTGTTCTTGCAGGAACTTGGAGTACGGCTTGTCGGCGTTGAACGCTTCGATCACATAGTCGCGATAGGGCCAGGCGTTTTCTCGCGGCTTGTCCTTGTCGTAGCCGTGCGACTCGCCGTAGTGGACGACGTCCAGCCAGTGCCGGGCCCAGCGCTCGCCATAACGAGGCGATGCCAGCAGGCGGTCGACCAGGTTCTCGTAGGCCTCAGGCGAGGCGTCTTGTTCGAAGGCCTCGATTTCTTCTGGTGTGGGCGGCAGCCCGTGCAGGTCGAACGTGAGCCGGCGGATCAATGTGCGACGGTCGGCTTCCGCCGCCGGGCCCAGGCCCCGATCTTCTTGCGCCTTGAGGATGAACCTGTCAATCGGCGTGCGCACCCAATCCGTTTGGTTCACGGTTGGAAGCAGCGGACGGCTCAGCGGCTTAAACGCCCACCAGTCGCCAGGCGAAGCGAACGCAAAATCTTTCGGCCAGATAGCGCCTTGCTTGATCCATTCCCGCAGGACGGCGACTTCTGCGGCGGAGAGCGGTTTGCCCCCCTTGGGCATTTCCGGCTTTTCTCCCTGGACCATATCCAGCAACAAGCTCTGTTCGGGCTTGCCCGGCACGACCGCCTCGCCGCTGTCGCCTCCCGCGGCCAGCTTGTCGGCGGTGGCGAGCGACAGCCCCCCTTCGGCCTTGTCGCCGTGGCAGCGAAGGCAGTGCGATTCGAGGATCGGCGCCACTTTCTGCCGGAAGAAGTCTGCTTCCGCCGCCCACGACGCGGTCGGCGCTGCAGCAAGCAACATGCAAACCGTCCAACCGAGGCGCAACGGCGCGGCCACTAGATTCATCTTGTTTTCCCCCATCGCCCCTCACACAGCATTGTGCCCCGGTCCCGCAAGTGGTCAGACCACTCTGCCAGCCTATCGAGCGTGCCAGCGCATGTCAACTTTTTGAGTCAGCAGGCATCGGCGCCTGGAACGGCCGAAATCCATTGCGCACCTGGTTCCTGCGTGTCCCATTTCCTTGTTCCCGACCTGCCGCCCGTCCGTTAGGATAACCAATGACAGAATGTCTGTTAAAACATCAGAGAAATGCTGTTATGTCTCGCGTGGATAGGGTTTCCGAAGTCGTCCAAGCGCTCGAAGACAAGATATTTCAGGGCGGACTAGCGCCCGGTGATCCGCTCCCTTCCGAGCGCGACATCAGTGCGCAAATGGGCGTCAGCCGTACGGTGGTGCGAGAGGCCATCGGCCGTCTGGCGAGCCTGGGGCTGGTGCGCAGCGTTCACGGCTCCGGCACGCGCGTCGAGGCGCCGACGGGTCGGCAGATTTCCGTCGGCTTCGAACGGTTGCTGCGCTGGTCGGAATGCCGGCTGGAAGATCTGGCGGCCGTACGACTTCCGTTGGAAACGGCCATTGCCGCTTCGGCGGCAAACCACCGCAGCGAAGCGCACCTGGCCCTGCTCGACGAAACGCAACGAACGCTGGGCGATCCGGACCAATCGCTGAAAGCGCATGTCAAAGCCGATCTCGAATTCCACGCCATCCTGGCGGAAGCCACCGGCAACCCCATTTTTCAGATGGTGCTGTCTCCGATTCAGGAACTGCTGATCGAAAGCCGGCGCCAGACGCTCGGGAAGCACGGCTCGGAACTCGCGCACGACCACCATGCTCGGATCCTGGCCGCGGTTCGCCAAGGCGATCCCGATCTCGCCAGCGAAGAGATGCGGCGCCATATCCAAACGAACTTCCAGCATCTGCACGAGGCCGCGGGGCGGCCCGCCGCCGACCGGTCGGGCCCGGAAGCAGAAACGCCTCCGGCCGATTTCAGCCCGCCCGTCTGAAGGCCGGCGCCGGCATCGCAGCGTCGACCGCGTTGCACGGACCGTTTCGTCATGTAACGCGGCAAGGTTGCGAGATCACTTAGCTCCTGTGACGGCCGTCGCCGCGGAGCCGCCGACCGTTGGAAAAGCAAATTTTTTGTGGGAAGGCGGTCCCCTCGCGAAACCGCGACGCCCGACCGGGGTTTAAGAGAACGGCAGGACGGCAGCCTGCACGGAACAGAAGTGGCGTATGGCGAACGAGTCAATGATAGAGATGCTGCGCGCGCTCGTCTGGCTGAGTGCGTATGGGGTGACGGCCCTGAGCCTGGCCGTCGGCGTATTTCAACTTGTGAGGGGACGACTTCCCGCCGGGTCTTTCGCCATTCGCGCTTCGCTGCGTTGCCTGTTTGCGGTTGGCCTCTTGCCGCTGGTGGATATCGGCCAATGGCTTTCCGCGCCCCTGCAGGAAACAGGTCGCCTGTTGGCACAAGCGTTGACGCTTGGCGGGGGATTGCTGTTGGGCAGACGCATCTGCCTTGCCATGGAATGCCCCGCAACGAGTTCGCGAAACCTCAGACTGCGTGTTTCAGCGGGCTTGCTCGCGGCGGCGCTGCCGACAATGCTGTGGTGCTCGCATCGCTTGCATGAGGCGCCGGGGCAGGATGCAGAGCAACTGCCGGAATTCGACCTGCCGCTTCCAACTGCCGAAAACCTGGCGGAGGTCGCCGAGGTCGATTTTCGCACCGATCGCGGCGCAAGGATCCCCGTCTACCGCTTTGCCGACGGGCACGGCGTTCCGGAAGAACAACTGGTCGCGCGGTTACAAGCTCGGGCTCCGGCGTTTACCCAGAGCGCCATCCAACAAGCGCCCGCCGAGCTGCGTGCAAACTGCCACGGGTGGGTGTTCGCCGGCGGCGAGTTCATCGTTCGCGGGGCTGCGGTCGACCAGATTTTGCAAGATAACGGCTACCGGGCGGTTAGCGAGCCGCAACCGGGCGACGTGATCGTCTACCGCGACATCGACAACCACGTCTTGCATACCGGCGTGGTGAAGGCGACGGGCAACGACGGCTTTTTGCTGATCGAAAGCAAGTGGGGCCTGCACGGGCGCTTCCTGCACGAGCCGCAGCACCAGTCCTACTCGAGCGATTTTGCCTATTATCGCAGCCCGCGACGCGGACATCGGCTGGATCGCTCGCGAAGCGCCGAGCCTCGCGAGCTGCGCCCGCCGCAGCGCGGAAACGAAGGCGGACGGCTGCGCAGCCGAGTCGCCCTGCGCTCTGGCGGCGGCGTCCGCCGGGGGTAAGCGCAGTTCAGTTGCGCCGAGCAATCAGGGCGATGATCGATTATGCTTGACGGCTGACCGGCAGCGATGCGCGGACAACCCGGTCCGTGTTGCAACTGCCTCGCCAACCAGCCGGAGGCCGATCGATGCTGTGGAATCGCCGTCATTGGATGCTGGCAGGCGCCGCGGGCGCCGCCGCCGCAGGCCGGATTGTTGGGCGCGCGGAAGCTGCCGGTTCATCGCAGTCGCCGACGCCGTTAACGATCACGGAGCTTCGCATCACGCCGTTCGCGCTGCCGGACCCGCCGCTGCTGGCCGCCAGCGGCTGTCACGGGCCCTATTACCTGCGGAACGTCGTCGAGGCGGTCACCGACGGCGGCATCGTGGGCATCGGGGAGACGACCGGCGGCGCCCGCGTTACCGAGGCGCTCGAACAAGCAAGACAGCACGTCATCGGGCAGAACGCCTTCGCCTATCGCCGCTTTGCCGGCGCGATGAGCGAAGCGGCGTATGCCGCCGTCGAGGTGGCGTGTCTCGACGCCTGCGGCAAAGCGACTGGCCGCCGGCTGTGCGAGTTGCTGGGCGGACCGGTCCGCGAAGAAGTCGAGTTCGCCGCGTACCTGTTCTATCGTTACGCCGCCGACCATCCCGAGTTGCTGAAGGATCCGCGAGTATGCGACGATCGCGGGGCCGGCCGTCAGGCGCTCGATGCGTATGGCGAGGTCCGTACGCCCGAAGCCATGGGACGCCTGGCCGAGCAGTTCCGCGACCAATACGGCTTTCGCGTGTTCAAACTCAAAGGCGGCGTGCTGCCGCCTGACGTCGAATTGGATTCGATGCGCGTGCTGCGCGAGCGAATGGGAAACAAGGCTCTGCTCCGCATCGACCCCAACGCGCGCTGGACGCGGGAGACGGCCGTGCGGATCGGCAAACAGTTGGCGGACGTTTCGCTGGAATACTACGAAGACCCGGTCGCCGGGCAGGAAGCCATGGCCGAGGTGCGCACGCTAACCGGACTGCCGACCAGCACGAACATGTGCGTCACCCGTTACCAGCACATCCCCGACGCCTTGCGGCTGCACCCGGTCGACGTCGTGCTTTGCGACCATCATTACTGGGGCGGCATGACCGGCTGCCTGGCGCTCGGTCCCATCAGCGAGCCTGCCGGCTGGAAGCTGAGCCAACACAGCAACAGCCACGCGGGCATCACCATGGCGGCCATGATCCACCTGGCGGCCTCGCTGCCGCAACTGACTTACGCCAGCGACACGCACTACCCGTGGCTTGTCGATAAGGCCGAGATCATCGCCGGCGGCAAACTGCCGATCCGCGGCGGAAAAATGCAGCTTCCCAAATCGCCGGGCTTGGGCGTCGAGCTCGATCGCGATCAACTCGCCCGCGCCCAGGAGATTTACCGCCGCTCAGGAATGAAGCAACGCGACGACGCCGGGACAATGCAACGGATCGAGCCGGGGTGGAAGCGCGAGTTGTTTTAAGTCGGCGGGGGAACAGAGGCTTCGCCTGCGCTGCGTAAAACGGCGCTCGTTTGGCGAATCGGCGCGATGCTGATTCTGTTTTGCCCCGTCCCGGGCTTGTCCCGGGCGAGCGATGATTTCTAGCTAGCTCGCTTTCCGCCTCGACATTTCTGTTCCCCTTTTCCGCGTATGTCCGCCGCCCGCGGGCGGCGGACATACGCGGAAAAGTGAGGGACCGTGTTGGGGCATGCTTTCTAGCGGATCAATCAGCGCTCCACCGGGGCGAGCCCGGCGGCGGCGGTAGGGAGCAAAAACCGGCACGACGCTGTAGAACCTTCCAAGCCGAGGCGCTCTCATTCTCCTTTTGCGCAGCCCAGTCGGATTCTCCGAACGCGCGGCGAACCGATTAGCCGATATTGATGTCAGCGGCTCGCGGCAGTCTAATGGATACGGTCAAAGTGAACCTGCCCGCCTGACGACCTGCCCGCCTTTTGATCGGAGCCCGCCCTTGAGCACGCCTGCTATCCGCTCGCCGTTGACTCGTCGCAAACTGCTTGAAGTCGGCAGTTCGGCCTTTGCGGGGTTGTCATTGCCTGGGGTGCTCGGCCGCCGCGCGGAAGCGGCCGCAGAGTCGCCGGCGCCGCGGCGGCACAAGTCGGTGATCCTGGTGTTGCTTACCGGCGGCGCCGCCCATCAAGACACGTTTGATCTCAAACCCGAAGCGCCCGACACGGTTCGCAGCGATTTCAAGCCCATCGACACGCGAACGCCGGGCGTGCAAATCTGCGAGCACCTGCCGCTGCTGGCCGCGCGCAGCGACAAACTGGCGATTGTCCGTTCGATGTCGCACGGCGACAACAGCCACCTGCCCGCCACGCACACCACTCTGACCGGCACGCAGATGCCGCTCCGCCGGGCGAGCGATCTGGACAATGTGCTTTCGCGCCGCGACTGGCCCTGTTACGGCGCTGCGCTTGATTACGTACGGCCGCGCCGCGATGGCGTGCCCAACGGCGTGACGTTGCCTCACCGGCTGATCGAGGGGCCCTTGACCTGGCCCGGGCAGCACTCAGGCTTTCTGGGCGCCGCGCACGACCCGTGGGAGATCAACCACGATCCGAACAAACCCGACTTCCGCGTCGACACGCTCACGCTGCCTGACGGGCTCGGATTGGAGCGGGTGGCCAGGCGACACGCATTGTTGCAACAGCTCAACGAAGACCGCGGCCGGCTGGCGGAACTGGCTGAAGCCGGCGAGTTCAACGAACAGCAAGAGATCGCTCTGAACTTGCTGACCTCGGGCAAGGTGGCCGATGCCTTCCGCATCGAGCGCGAGACGGCCCAACGGCGAGACCGATACGGCCGGCACATGTTCGGCCAGTCGCTGCTTCTGGCCCGACGGTTGGTCGAGGCGGGCGTGCCGATCGTGCAGGCGAACATGGGCATCGTCCAGAGTTGGGATACGCACGTCGACAACTTCGGCCGCTTGAAGGACAAACTGCTGCCGCCGTTGGACCAGGGCGTCTCGGCCTTGCTCGACGACCTGTCCGCCAGCGGACTGTTGGATGAAACGCTGGTGGTGCTGGCCGGCGAGTTCGGCCGCACGCCGAAGATCGGCACGTTGCCCGGCCAGACCATTCCCGGCCGCGACCACTGGGCCCATGTTTACTCCACCGTGTTCGCCGGCGGCGGCGTACGCGGCGGTCAGGTCATTGGCCGTTCGGACAAGACGGCCGCCTTGCCGGTGACCCGCTCCTACCGTCCTGAAGATCTCGGCGCCACCATCTACCATGCTCTCGGCATTGTTCCCTCGACTGAGATCACGGATCCGCTTAGCCGCCCGCTGCCGCTCAATCGCGGCGAGGTGATCGAGCCGTTGTTCAGCGGCGCGCGAGTGTAGCTTGGCGGTCGTGCGCCCGGCCGAATTGCGAGCCCATCAGGCAAGTTGCGCCATGCAGGCCACCCAGGTTCTGGGGCTCTAAGCGGCGCCCTTCAGGCCCGTCACGTGTCGATTGCTTTACAATTCGGCCGTGCCGCCCTAAGCTCGCGCTGGCCGCTCATGCGGATCGCTTTGCCAATGTTCCTCTCGTTATGAATCGGAGAAAACGGACATGCCTCGCCTTGCACTCCGGCTGCTCGCTTTGGCAAGCGTTTGTTTGGTTTGGGCGCCGAGGGCGCGAGCCGACGAGCCCGCCGCCGCGCCTCCGACGGCGAAAAAGCCCGTCGTCGATGTTTATCATGGCGTGAAAGTGCGAGACGACTACCGCTGGCTTGAAGACTGGAACGATCCGAAGGTGCAGGCCTGGTCGACGGCGCAAAACGTTCATGCGCGTGCGTATCTTGATAACTTGCCGCACGTCGATGCAATCCGGAACAGGTTGACCGAGTTGGAAACCGAAACCGGCAGCCAGTATCACAGCCTTGTGCGGCGCGGCGGGCGGTTATTCGCGCTCAAGCAACAGCCGCCCAAGCAGCAGCCGTTGCTTGTCTGGCTGCCCGGCGCCGACGACCCGACCGGCGAGCACGTCGTCGTCGATCCGAACGAGCTTGACGCCCAAGGGCACACCTCAATCGACTGGTTCGTGCCGTCGCTCGACGGCAGCCTGGTCGCCGTGTCGCTCTCAGAAGGGGGCAGCGAATCGGGAACGTTGCACGTCTATCAGGCCGCTGACGGCAAGGAGCGCGCTGAGGATCGCATTCCGCGCGTCAACGGCGGGACGGCGGGCGGCAGCCTGGCCTGGGCGGCTGGCGACGCGGGGTTTTACTACACCCGCTATCCGCGCAAAAGCGAACGCCCTGCCGAGGATCTCGACTTCTACTTGCAGGTCTTTTTCCACCGCTTGGGCGACGCCGAGGCCGAAGATCGCTATGAGATCGGCAAGGATTTTCCCCGCATTGCCGAGATCGAGTTGCAGACGAGCGCTGACGCCCGCTGGACGCTGGCCAGCGTCCAGAATGGAGATGGAGGCGAGTTCGCACACTATATACGCCAGGATCAGCAGGGCTGGACTCAGGTCACGCGATTCGAGGACCGCGCGGTCGAGGCCGCGATCGGTCCTGACGAGATGCTGTACCTGATCTCACGCGCCGATGCGCCGCGCGGCAAAGTTCTGCGGCTGCCGCTCGAGTCGCTGAAGCTGGCCGAGGCGGAATGCGTCGTGCCGGAAAGCGACGTGACCATCGTCTCGCATTTTGGTCTGCAGCCGTCGTTCGTCGTCACGCCCAATCTGTTGTACGTGCTCGACCAGGCGGGCGGTCCGAACCAGGTCCGCATCTTCAGTCATCAGGGGCGCCGCAAAGGCTCGCTGCCGCTGCCGGAACTGGCATCCGTGGGCGGAATGCTGATCGCGGAAGGCGACGACGTGTTGTTCCAGGCGCAGACGTTTATCTCCCCGCCCGCCTGGTATCGCTACTCGGCTGCGGACGACAAGGCTGAGAGGACGGCCTTGTTTCAGACCTCGCCCGCAAACTACGAAGGCTGCGAGGTGGTGCGGGAAACGGCCGTTTCCAAGGATGGCACGCGCGTGCCGGTCAATATTATCCGCCGCAAAGGGCTCAAGTTAGACGGCAACAATCCGACGATTCTTTACGGTTACGGCGGATACGGCATCAGCGTGTCGCCGAGATTCTCCGCGAGCCGGCAACTCTGGCTGGAGCAGGGCGGAGTCTATGCCGTGGCCAATATCCGCGGCGGGGGCGAATTCGGCGAAGCCTGGCATCTGGCCGGCAACCTGACCAGAAAACAAAACGTGTTCGACGACTTTTATGCGGCGGCGAAGCATTTGATCGACGCCGGTTACACTTCGCCCGATCATCTGGCGATTCTGGGCGGCTCCAACGGCGGATTGCTGATGGGCGCCACCATGACGCAGCACCCGAAAATCTGTCAGGCGGTCGTGTCTCACGTCGGCATCTATGACATGCTCCGCGTCGAGGTTTCGCCCAACGGGGCGTTCAACGTCACGGAGTTCGGCACGGTGGCCAACGAGCCGCAGTTTCGCGCATTGTACGCCTACTCGCCGTATCACCGCGTCAAGGATGGCGTGGAATATCCGGCGACGCTGTTTTTGACCGGCGCCAACGACCCCCGCGTCGATCCGATGCAGTCGAGAAAGATGACCGCACGGTTGCAGGCGGCATCGCCCGATTCGGTCACGTTGCTTCGCACCAACGCTGAAGCGGGGCACGGGATCGGCAGCTCTTTGGAGCAGCGCATAGAGGAAGGCGTCGACGTCTACAGCTTCCTGTTCCATGAGTTGGGCGTGAAGTATCACCTCGAAGCGGCCGCCCGGAGCGATTCGAAAGCCCCCTGAGGCTGAACTCGGTGCTCCTGACAATACCGCGTGGCAATGTCGCGGCCGTCAGCTAAGGAAATGGTTTGCCGCCTTGAGGAGACTCCGGCAGGCCAAGTCACGCCGAGTTCAAGGCTCGAAAGTCGCGCAAGGTCGAGGCAGTCACGTGCCTGGCCCGCGTCAGGGGCGTGAAGGGCGCATTTCTCCGGCGAAATCTCCGCGACACTTTACGCCCCCCTTTCGTGGGAAGTGTGCGTGTATTTAATAAAAATAAAGTATTGCAATTAAGTTCATGGGCGGTAAACTGCGCTTGGCAGAGAACGAGGTTTGTAGCGTTTCCTTCATGCGTTTCGCGGATTCTGGGGGAGTCCGCACTTTCTGGCCTGTGGCTCTGCCGCTTTGAGATGCGGCGCAACCCTGAGCGGACGGTTGACAGAGGCCATGACGTGAGGCGCCTCTTGATTCCCGCGGGAACGCCCCGCCGGGCTCGAGGCTCCTGATGGTACATGCGATGGCGCATCCATTGCGCTCAGGGTCGCGCTTTGTGCTCCCGAAGACGACCGGGCCGGTCCTTCTGCCATCTGGGAGCTTTGTTCATGACTCGCCGTCCTATCCATCGCGTGACTGTGCGCCCGCGCGTCTCTGCACTGCGGGCCTTTACGTTGGTCGAGTTGCTCGTCGTCATTGCCATCATCGGGATTCTGATTGCCCTGTTGTTGCCCGCAGTTCAGGCGGCGCGTGAAGCGGCCAGGCGAGCGCAGTGCAACAACAATTTGAAGCAGTTGGGCTTGGCCATCCACAACTATCACGACATCAACAAGAAGCTGTTGCCTCGGATGGCCGGGCCGTTGGACCCATACAACACCTATCTGAGCGGCATGATCAGGACGCTGCCGTTCGTGGAACAACAAGTCGTCTACGACAACATCAACCGCGTAGAAACGTATGGCGGGACTGTGTATGGCCCCTGGGGCGCAGTTCCGTGGAATGCGAGTTACATGCCCTATCGCACCCGGGTGCCGGTCTTTCTTTGCCCGTCCGATCCCCAGGCGGGAATTGCGGCAGGCGCCCAGGTCGGTCGTTGCAGCTACCATCTCAGTAACGGCGACTATGCCGGCTGGTGGGGCGATCCGACGGCCCGCGGCGCCTTCAAGGTCGGCGTTCTTTACGCAAGCTGGTCGAGTTGGTACAGCGGCACGGACGGCTTCGAGGCCATCACGGACGGTCTGAGCCGGACGGTCGCCATGAGCGAGCGGGGGATCCCAGACGCCACAACGCAGGGCACGATCACCACCGACGTGGCAATCAACCAGCCGTCAGCGGTTTCTTACCCGGAGACCTCGGCCAGCCCGATCGCCTGTATGGCCACGGCCGGCGGTAACAACCGGTATAGCGTCTCCTCCGCGAATTGGGGGCCTGGCAGCTTCAGCTACGGCTGGCAGGGACGCAATGCGGAGATCAGCACCATCATGCCGCCCAACAGTCCCTCTTGCTCCATTTACGCAGAGGACTGGAACGCGGTGATGTTCACGGCGACCAGCTATCATCCCGGCGGCGTGAACGTGTTGTTCCTGGACGGTTCCGTGGCGTTCATCGGCGACAACATCAACACGGGCAATCTTGCCCTGTCGCCCATTACCGCCAATGGCCCTTCGCGTTACGGCGTATGGGGCGCCTTGGGTTCGAGAAGCGGCGGAGAAGCCGTCGGTCAGAATTTCTAAGTGCGTGTGGCCTACTGCTGTTGAGGAGTTCATCTCATGGTGCGTCGTGTTTTATTGACCTTATTGCTGACAGGGGCGGGGTTGTGTCTCGGCTGCAATCGCAAGCCGGGCGTCGAGGGGGTGGTGGCGGTTTCCGGAACCGTTACCTACCAGGGCAAGCCGGTAGAGGGCGCCAACGTCATGTTCGCCCCGCAAAACCCGGAAGCTCGTTCGGCCAGCGGAAGAACGGATGCCAGCGGTCGCTTTCAATTGACGACCTTGCAGTCTGGCGACGGCGCGCTGTGCGGCGCCTACAAGGTCGCAATCTCCAAGGTCCAAGTCGAGAACCCGATGACGGCCGACGAGGCGAGAGCGTGGTTCGAGAAGAACGGCGGGCCGCCCGAGCCGGGCAACGTCAAAAACGAACTGCCGGAGGACTACAAGGACGCGGGGAAGTCAGGCTTGACGGCCGAAGTGACCGACGGCGGAGCGAATGACTTCACGTTCGAGTTGAAGTAACGTCCTCGCGATGCGGCGCCGGCGCAAGCCGTGGGCCGCAACTCTCGCGGCGGCAAAACTGTGGACTGGGGCGGGCATCGCCCGCCCCGCCGCGGATCGAGGCGCTTCGCAGCCGGCGAAGATAGCCTTCCTCCGCTTTGGGTTCTCCGGCGACGCCCGCGGCAGATCCACTTTTTGTAGAATGGGTGCGTCCGCGTTTGCGGCCCTTGGTGCTGCGCCGGTGTTTGCGCGAACATCGGGCGTCGCCCGATTCCGAATTCCGTGAGAGCCCTGTCAATGGAATTGATTACCCCGTCCGTTGACTATTTCGGAAGTTATAAGCACGCTCTCGCGGACTTCGAGGCAGCCGGGATTTCCGGCTTCTGGAGGTTTTACGGTACGACGGAGGACCCTGAGGCGTACCTGGAACGAATCAGGCAGTATCAGCATCGAGCGGGCCTGGACGACGGCCTGGTTCCGGCGTCAATCTTCTGGCTCGTTGACAACCATGAGTTCGTTGGTCACGTGAGCATTCGCCATGAACTCAATGCTGCGTTGAAACGCGTCGGAGGGCATATTGGGTACGCGATCCGGCCGGCCGCACAGCGCAAAGGATATGGGTCGGCGATTCTCAGGCTCGCCCTGCCGAAGGCGAGAGAACTGGGCATTCGCAGCGCGCTTGTCACGTGTGATGCGTCGAACGTCGCTTCGCGCCGAATCATCGAAAAGAACGGAGGCGTCTTCAAGGAAGAAATGGAAGTCGAGGGCAGGATCGTGCTGCATTTCATCATCGATCTGTAGCCGCGCTGCTGGCGGCGTCTTGGTTAGCCAGGTCTTGGGCAGCGGGATTGCTCGATCGAAAAGCGCATGACGTATTCGGCAGTGAGGGGCCGCGCAGTCGCGCGTTAACTGGTCGTGGAGAATGAGAAGCCGAAGCAGTTACTGGGCCCGGAAGGGCGCTGACAGCAGTGATCAGGCGCTAACCGCCGAACATCGTGCGAGTTCGCGCACGACGCCAACCGTTGTCGGCCGCACGGAGCTCGCGATGGAAGCATGGATGCAATGGGGACTGCGGGCAATTTGCGTCGAGCGGGACGACTCGGTATGTCAGCGAGCATCCGGCTTCCGCGCTGAGTCAGTCGATGATTCGGATCGGAAACCAGCTCGCTCAATGACATGCAAGCGCTTGGAAAAACTCGCCTTCCGGCGGCTAAAGCCCCTGTGTATTCTATGCCGCGCAGATCAATCTGATTCGCCAGGTTTGCCGGTGAATTCAGGACGGTGGGGACAAGAGACGACTGCCGCTCGTCTGGCTGCCGTCGCGCAACCACTTTCTGCCGGAGCGAGGCGCGCCGAACAGAGCGTTTTTCGTCTGTAGCATTAGCAAATTGAGTCTGCGAGGCGATGGCTCGATGAAGGATTCGTGAATCATTAATTCTACGTAACCGTCAAAGACTGCCTGGCGCAACCGTCGATGATAGCCGCCAGTTAATTGATTCCTACGTTCCGGGTGCGCGGGTAAGCTCGAGAGTCACATGGCTATCCAGGATAGTGCTGATCGTAAAACTTCGACGACCGACGTTCGTTCTTCCGATCGACTGCGCTCTGAGCCGATGCGGTTCGCCTTTTTGGTGCATCCGCTGGGCGAAGAAACCAAAACATTGCTCAATCTGGACCCCCATGGCTGCCTGCAGCGCGAGCAAGCGGGCGATCTGCTGAGCTTTTGCGGTCATCTGCACGCGATGCTGGCCGCGGGAACTCGCCGCCTGGGCGAACCGTGCGCTCCGGCCGTGCGGATCGCCGATGAGCTGAAAGGCTTGATTTCGCGCACCGGGGCTCGAGCGGAAGGACGGTTCTACGAGATCCCGCTCGACGCTTTCGAAATTCTCGACGACCCCGGCCTGGCTGTCTCGTACATGGAGCAGGCGGTCGACGCCGCTCACGCGTGGGGCGCGAATCTGGTTGGACTGGGATCGATGACGGGCGTGGTCGGCGGACATGGCTCGCATCTGGCCGAGCGCGGACCGGCGTGCGTGACCACCGGCAACAGCCTGACCGTCTTCGCCGCGCTGGAGAACTTGATTCATGTTTGCGCCGAGGCGAATCTCGACTTGGCGCGAGAAACCGTCGCCGTCGTCGGCGCGCCCGGCAGCATTGCCGCGGCCGCTGCCAAATTGCTGGCGCCGATTTGCGGCGAATTGCTCCTCGTCGCCCGCACGGCTTCGGGCAGGGCCGTGCAACTGGCGGACCGGCTCGATTGCGAACTGCTGACCGATCTGCCGGCCGCTCTGTCTCGGGCCAACATTGTGTTGTCGGCCACGTCGTCGGGCAATTGCATTGACCAGAAGCTGCTGTTGCCGGGCAGCGTGGTGATCGACGTTGCCGTGCCGACTGACGTGGAAGGCGGTCGCGCGCTGCGCGATGACGTGCTGATTTTGTCCGGCGGCCTGACGCGCGTTCCGGAGACCATGCCGCTGGCCTCGCGTTATCTCTGGTTTCATCAGGGGATGATCCCCAGTTGTCTGGCGGAAACCATGGTGCTGGCGCTCGACGGGCGCGCCGAGTGCTTTTCGCTGGGCCGCCAGCTCGATACCGACGGCGTGCAGGAGATCGGCGCGCGGGCCAAACTGCACGGTTTCGATTTCTCGCGGTTGATCTCCTTTGGTCTGCCGTTGACGGACTCGGCGCTCGTCAAGTTCCGCAAGGTCGTCGCCGCTCGGCGCGGTCGCACGATCAACGGCGCCATTCCGGTGCGAGAGGCGGCCGACGCCTGCGAAAGCATTGCCGACCATGCCGCGCGAGCCGCCACGCTGCACGGCCGCTACATCAACCCCGTGATGATGGCGCTGGCCGCCAAGAGCGGCGTGGCCAAGACCTTCGTGCGCGGCGAAGGGACGCGCCTGTGGGATGCCGACGGTAAGGAGTATCTGGACTTTGTCGCCGGCTTCGGCGCCATGAACCTGGGACATAATCACCCGGCGGTGACCGCGGCCGTCCAGCGGGCGCTTTCAGAGCAGGCGCCCGGCTTCGCACAATCGTCGGTCAATCCGTTCGCTGCCGCGCTGGCCGAAGAGCTGATATCGCTGGCGCCCGGCGGACTGGAAATCGCGTTCTTTGCTAACAGCGGCACGGAATCCGTCGAGGCGGCCTTGAAGCTGGCCCGCGCCGCCACCGGCCGCTCTGGGTTGCTGTATTGCGAGCGGTCCTATCACGGCAAAACGTTGGGCGCGTTGTCCGTGACCGGCAACCAGAATTATCAACGTCCGTTCGGGCCGTTGGTCGGCGAATGCCAGTCGGTGCTCTTTGGCGATCTGGAAGAGCTGGAGCGAGCGCTGGCCACGCGCCGCTTCGCCGCGTTCATCGTCGAACCGATTCAGGCCGAAGGGGGCATGTACGTGCCGCCGGCAGGCTACCTGCGAGAAGCGAAGCGGCTTTGCGAGGCCGCCGGCACGCTCTTAATCGCCGATGAAGTGCAGACCGGTTTGGGACGCACCGGAACGTTGTTCGCCTGCGAGCGTGCGGAGGTTGCACCTGACCTGATGACTTTGGCCAAGTCATTGGGCGGCGGCCTGATGCCGATCGGCGCCATGCTCGCCCGGCGCGACTTGTGGCTCAAAGCTTACGGCACGCTCTCTACGTGTACGTTGCACACCAGCACGTTCGGCGGCGGCAGCCTGGCTTGCGCCGCCGGCCTGGCGACGCTCAAGACGCTGCGGCAAGAGCGCCTGGCGGAACATGCCGAGCTGCGCGGCCAGCAATTGCGAGAAGGTCTGGCGGAACTGTGTCAAGGAAGCCGGCTGCTGCGCGAAGTGCGCGGCGAAGGGCTGTTGGTCGGCCTGGAGTTCAACCCGCTGCCGGAGGCGATTGCCGCCCATTGGAAATTGCTCGACTCCGGCGGACTCAGCTCGTACCTGGTGTCGAACTTCGATCAGCTCGTCGCGGGCATGCCGGCCATGTATGCCATGCAGACGTTGCTCAACGACTACGGCATCTATACGCAAGTCACGCGTTCGAATCCTCGCGTGCTGCGGATTCAACCGCCGCTGACCGTCCGCCGCGATGAGATCAACGCCTTCCTGGAGGCCATGCGGACGATCTGCGACGAAAGCGAATTCGCCCAGCGGCTGTTCGACGGCGTCGTCGCGAAGACCACGCTCGGTAAACACAAAGGCGGCGATCGCCAGGCCAACGCCGCGTGACCGAGCCGACTGGCGGCCCAGCGCAGGTTCACGTCGCAGTATCCTCGAAAAAACGCCGGACGGGCACGGAAAAGCCAGGCAGGATATTGGCGACTTCGAACAAAGCTTCGCCCGCAAGCGTTTCCGGCGGGCGATCCTGATAGTAGAGAGTGACCGTTTCTTGCGCCGAATCGACGATGCAAACGCAGTCTACCCCGGCATCAAGGTACTCGACGGCCTTCTGCTGCAGCTCTCTCCAGCGATCGCTCGGCGAA
>DASZUP010000508.1:0-4548 GCA_035547635.1 Pirellulales bacterium | reverse complement strand
CAAGCGGCCGCCGGGACGGGAAACGACTGGCACAAACTGGAGACTTCGCCCCGCAGTCGGGCCGCGACATTTTCGTCTTCTGGCGCACGCAGCGCCTCGATAATCCAATCGCCGATCCGCGCCATCTCCGCGGCGCCCATGCCGCGGGTCGTCAGGGCGGGCGTACCGATGCGGATGCCCGATGGATCCAGGGGCTTGCGCTGATCGTAAGGGATCATGTTCTTGTTGACCGTGATACTGCAGCGTCCCAGCGCCGCTTCGGCGATCTTGCCCGTCAGCCCGAACGCGGTGACGTCAACGAGCATCAGGTGATTCTCCGTGCCGCCGCTGACCAGCGTCAGCCCGCCCGACAGCAAACGTTCCGCCAGGCTCTTCGCGTTCTCGATGACTTTGGCGGCGTACTGCTTGAACTCGGGTCGCAGCGCCTCGCCGAAGCAGACCGCCTTGCCGGCGATGACGTGCATCAGCGGACCGCCCTGGATTCCGGGAAACACGCTGCGATCCAGATCCTTGGCATATTGTTCGCGGCACATCGTCAGTCCGGCTCGCGGGCCGCGAAGCGTCTTGTGCGTCGTGGTGGTGACAAAGTCGGCCACAGGTACAGGATTATGATGGAAACCGGCGGCGACCAGACCGGCATAATGGGCCATGTCCACAAACAGCTTGGCGCCGCAATCTCTCGCGATTTCGGCGAAGCGGTCGTGAGGAATCTCACGAGGATAGGCGCTCGCACCGGCCACGATCATCTTCGGCTTGTGCTCGCGGGCTAAGGCGGCGACCTGGTCGAAATCTATCCGGTGCGTGTCTTGCGTCACGCCGTAACTGACAAAATGATAAAGCTGGCCGGAGATGTTCAGCTTCATGCCGTGCGTCAGGTGGCCGCCGTGCGCCAGATCGAGTCCGAGCACGGTGTCGCCCGGCTGCAAGGCCGTGACATAAACCGCCATGTTGGCCTGGCTGCCCGAGTGGGGCTGTACGTTGGCGTGCTCGGCGCCGAAGAGAGCCTTGGCCCGGTCGCGAGCGAGATCTTCGACCACGTCGACGTATTCGCAGCCGCCGTAGTACCGCCGACCAGGATAACCTTCGGCGTACTTGTTAGTCAGCACGCTGCCCACGGCCTGCATCACGGCGGGGCTGGTATAGTTCTCGCTGGCGATCATTTCCAGCCCGTCGGCCTGACGGTGGGCCTCGCCGGCCACGGCCGCCCAGACTTCGGGATCTTCCTGTTCGAGCCAATTCATCAGACTGCGTTACCCTGCGGCGATAGATTCAGCCCGCGACCGCCGTCAGCCGGGCCCTTGCGAGGCCTTTCCCACGGCTTTCTGGCGCGAAACGGGACAATTCGCCTAATATAGCCGAGGCGCCGCAACCGGTCGAGCGGGGGCGCCGCGCCGGTCCTTTCCCTCGGCTGGACGGTTCCCTGCCTGCAGCGCCGCAAGCCGCTCCCCGTTTGAACAGAAGAAAACGAAGGGAACGAAGGTTAAAGAGGAAAGGCCGAACCCCTGGCATCCAGGCTGCAGCTAGTTTTCGGCGTCGACCATCCTTGCCAGGCGAAAAAACGGGAGGATCTTGCTCGCGACAGCAGCAGTTCCAGAGCGTCATGCACTGCCAGTGACCACCGAGTTTTCTCTGCCTTCTTCGTTTCCTTCGTTCGATTGCCGTCCGCCGGGTCTGAGGCACTGCTCCAAGCACGAGATTCCGTTCGTCAACGCCTCGACGGTTCCCTGCCAGCAGCGCCGCACGCCGCTTCCCGTTTGAACAGACGAAAACGAAGGGAACGAAGTAGAAGAAAAGGGAACAGGCGGATGTGTCGCAGCCAATTAAACTCCTTTTGTGACGCGCGATTGGAACAATGACGCGTGAAAGGAAGGAAGTCGCCTTGTGCGGCCGAGCGAGTCCGCGCCTCATCGTTCTTTCTTCGTTCCCTTCGTTTCCTTCTGTTCAATCTGGTTCCCGTTCAGTCCTGGTTCGCGCCAGGGAGCAGCATGCGCGATATGCCATCGGTCAGCTTCATTTCGTGGAAGTTGAACACTAACCCGACCGGCACGTTAAGGAGCTTCATGTAGCTCAAGAGTTGTGCCTTGTGGATCGGCAAGACTTGCTCTACGGCCTTCAGTTCAAGCAGCAGCACGGAGTCCACAAGCAAGTCGAACTTAAGCGGCTCGCTGAAGGTCAGGCTTTTGTATGACACCCGAACCTGCTCCTGGCTGATGACCGGAATCCCGCGGATTTCCAATTCTCGCAACAGGCACTTCTCGTAAATGCTTTCCAACAGGCCGGGTCCCATGATGCGATGCACTTCAATCGCGGCGCCAATGGCCTCTCGGCTCAGTTGGTCCGCCTTGTGAAAGGCTGGATGCATGTGGAACGCCCCCTCTTTCTTTCTGAACGTCGATATCTGTCGCCCTTACGCTGCTTTAAACGGAAGAATCGGGCAAGCCGTACAGAGAATTTGGTTTCGTACTTTCCTACTCGGCCTTAATCTCCACTTCCGCTTGTCCAACATTGTCGGCCAGTTCGGCGGGAGAATCGTTGATCCGCAGGTAGAGCGTACCGGTCTCAAGCGGCGCCAGCACCGTGCCCAGCCCGACGATGCTCGGCGAGAGGAGCGAACTGACGGCGATCGGATCGTAAGGCTCCGGATGCACCGCCGCCATCAATACTCCCAGCGGACGCCCGCCGTAATATCGCAGACTCACTCCGTTCGGCTCGCTCCACCAGATCTGCGGCTGCTGACCCAACTGATAGCGGCCGCTCGCGCGGATTGAGTATTGCTTGCCTGCCTCCAGGCGGATGCCCGTCGATTGCCAGCCCCGGTCGGCGGAGATTGTGACGCGGGCGCCGTCAGCGGGCAGCGGCTTGCCGGGCACGAACTCGATGGCATTTCGGACCAGGTCGTAGCCGTAATCCAGATCGAGAATGTAGCACTGCCACTCTTCATTCAGGTCCGACCAATCATCGACGTAGAGCGCTTTCATGCGGCGATTGAACTCGTCATTGTTCAACTCGGCCGGTAATTGGCGAAAACGCTGCTGATAGCGAGGATGGCCGTCGAGAAAGGCGGCGGTCGCCCAGCACCAGCCGTAGGGCTCGACCGTCGAGTGCAACCCGGGCGCGAAGGCCAGCACTTCTTCCAATTGACGCGCCGTCCCCTCGGCCACGCTGTCTCGCACGATCTTGACGCGTCCCCAGTACGGAAATCCTTCGCGGCTAGACGGAAAGACGTTGAGCTTGAGCTTGCCGTCGGTCCAGGAATGCGTAGCCAGCAACTCGGCGATGCCTTCCATGTACCACGGCGGCCCGCAGGTTCCGAACGTGCCGAACATGAATGCGTGCGTTCCTTCGTGCAGCATCAGGTGGCGGCGGTAATAGGCCGACGGCTGCTCACGCCACCACAGATCAGCGCCTCGCGAATAACCGTTGACGAACGCCGGCAAATCGTCAGGCAACAAGCCCGCGGCGCGGAACTTGGAATCGTCCATCATCAAGCGGCCAATGGCTCGAGGCGGCGTCTGCTCGGGCGCCGTCAAGCGGAAATAATCGCGCCATTGCGGATAGGCCTGATCGAACGCCTCGGGCAGCGAGCGGATCTCGTCGTCGAGCGGCAAGTCCGTGTAGAGCGTCAAATGCTTGCTGGAAAGCTTGCGGATCCCGAGGGCCTGAACGCGCTGCTCATCAATCTGTTCAGGTTCCGGGGCGGGGGGCTTGGACACAACGCTTTGGGACATCGCCTCGGTGAAGCTTGGCGGCGGCGACTCCAGACGTTCTGAACCGGTACGGTCTTGGCCATCGGTCACAATCTCGGGTGGAGCGATCTTCGGCGCCGGCGGCTCTTGAGCCGTTTCGGCGCTCGGGCGTGCGGTCGCCTCGCGAGTTGGTCGCGTTTCCGGCCGCTCCGCTTGCGGAGGAGCGGCCGCAGGCCCGCCACAGCCTGGCGCCGCCAGCAGCGCGCAACAAACGGAAATGCACGAAAAACGCGATGTCTGCATCGTGATCCTGATGCGGAAAAGGGGCTCTGGAAGCAGCAAGACCGCTCGTCAACGACGCGCAGCGCCTGGTGCATGAAATGCTCCATGCCCACCGACGTGGCCGCCGCTTCGAGATCGCCTGTTTCCAGCATACCACCGAGAACGTCTCCCGCGAGCGCGCCATCCAGACCAAGAGTTTGTTATCTTGGACCGGAGTTTCCCCCGACCGACGGCCGACATCGGCCGTTCCGCCCAGTTTCCGCCCGAAAAGCCGCGCATGATCTGCACCGCCGCTGCCACCGCTCGCTCTCGATTCGCTCTGTGTTTTTTCGGAGTTTCTGGCGCTTTACTGCTGTCTGCGGCGGGCTGCTGGACAGGCTCGCCGGAACAGGACGTCGTGGTTTATACCTCGCTCGATTCGGAATTCTCCAAGCCCATCTTCGCCGACGTACAGCGGGACTTAGGACTGCGCGTGTTGCGGAAGTTCGACGCCGAGTCGACCAAAACGGTCGGGCTGACGAGCGAACTGCTGGCAGAAGCCGAACGTCCCCGCTGCGACGTCTTCTGGAACAACGAGATC
>DASZUP010000507.1:0-6380 GCA_035547635.1 Pirellulales bacterium | reverse complement strand
AGCGGCATCTGGCGGCTTATTCTTCCCCCTTGCTTCATCCAGATCGTTGCCTCTGTTTCGTCCCGAGGAACGCCTTCGGTATTCAGTCTTTGCCATTCGGCGCCATCGGAAAGTCTGATTGTTTCTTTCCAGCCCGTGCGCCAGCCCTTTGAGGAAGAGCTTGATTGAGATGGAACCCGGTTCACCATCACCGGCCTGTCGAGCCGACGCTGAAGCGACTTGCCACCAGAGAAACATGCCACGCCAAACACGGCGATTAGCAAGCCCTTCAGGCTGAATTGAAGGAATCGCCTCATGCCCAGTAATTGTAACGGTGCGGCCCGCTTTCTGCTCTAGGAGTCTGCCGGCTTTGGGCAAACCTGGGTTGTGACGTATTTGTGCTCCATCGGTAAATTTGGCCGCTAGCTGACTATTTATTCGTGGAGCGAGAGCCTTCTGACTGAGGTTGGCTCTCCACGAGGCTTCTCACTCTGCGCCAGACCGCCGGTTCCAAAAGTGCATGCCTCGACTGCGGATTCTCATTGGCCGTTGCTTTGGTTCTTCGCTTCGGCGCAAACGATGCGCGCATTTTCGTCCACCGGTAGCATCGCCTCGCGTAGGAACGGGCCGCCACTTCAATCGCTGACTTCAACGAATCGGCACGCTGACGATCCACCATGGCCGGCACACGTTCATCAGCCACGCGCTTGCTGGTGGCCGCACGCTGCCCGAGGTTCGCGACGCGGCAGGGCACTCGAATTTGAGCGTGACGTCGGCGTATCTCCATGTGGCGGTGGACGACCTCGAAAGGTCGGCAAGAGTCGTATCGGTTCCAATCCACGGCGATGCTCTCAGGTAGCGATTGAGGCGAGTAAACTACGCGCTGCGGTTCGCGTTAGTTTGAGCGTCGCGGGCGTTGTGCCTCGAACCTGCACCGAGTTTTCGGTTCAGAACGAGCGCTCGCACGAGGAGACCGGAAGCGTTTATTCACGCGCCAGAACGGACGGCTTGAATTGGGCATCTTCAGAGCGCGCCGCCGCCCCCTCCTCCGCCACCACCACCCCCGCCGCCGGCAGTCTTCGCGAGCACGTCGACGACGACGCTGCCGGCGATCGAACTACTGGTGGTGTCGGCCACGCTCACGGTCTGGAAGCCGAGCGTGTTCAAGGTCACGCTGAAGATGTGGACGCCGTTGTCGTTGTTGCTGAACGTGAAGTCCGAGGGGAGGCCGAAGTTCGTGGCCGTCGTGGAGAAGTGGACTTTGCCCCGATAGCCGATCACGATGTTGCCGAAGGCGTCGAGCGCCGAAACCGTGATATTGAAGCCGACCCCTTGCGTGACGGTGGCCGAAGTGACCATGCCGAACGACGCCACGGCCGCCGGCGAGACGCTGATGCCGGTTTCGCCGCTGGTGAGCGACAGCGCGACGTCTTGCACCGTGATCGATTGCGAGCCGGCTTTCTTAAGCGTGGCCGTGAACGTGTGCACGCCGCCGTCGGCCGCCGTGAACGTGTAGCTCGCCGGCAGACTGGCCAGCGGGTCGCTGCTTGAGAAGCTCACCGTGCCGGTGTAGTTCGTGGCCAGATTGCCGAACGCGTCGCGGATGGTGACCGTGAAGGTTTGCGCCACGCCCGCGGTTGTGGCCGGGAAGCCGGCGACCGTGATCGAGGCCGCCACGCCCGGAATGACAGTGGTCGTCTGCGTCGTCGTCAGCAGGGAATTCGCCGTGTCGGTCGCCGTGACCGATTGCACGCCGGCAGAGCCGAACGACAAGATAAACGTGTGCTTGCCGGCGTCGAACGGCGAGAACGTGTAGTTCGCGGGCATTCCGGCCAAGATGTCGGAACTGGTGAAATGGACCGTGCCGGTGTAATTGGTCGCCACGTTGCCGAACGCGTCCATGGCGGTCAGCGTTAACGACTGCACCGTGCCGGCGGCGGCGGTGGCGGGCAAGCCGCTGACGACCCACGTCGCGGCCGCACCGGGAACGACGAGAATGCCCGTCTGAGTGCTTGCAAAGGCGGGATTCACCGTGTCCGCAACGCTGAGCGTCTGCGTGCCGGCGGTTTTCAAGACGGGGATGAAGACGTGCATCCCCAGATCGGCCGCCATGAACGTGAAGTCGGCCGGCAAGACGGCTTGCGGATCGGAACTGCTGAAGTGCACCGTGCCGGTGTAGCCCGGCGCCTGGTTGCCGTAGATATCGACCGAGGAGACGACCACCCCGGCTTGCGCGCCAGCGGTCAGCGGGCTGGGCAGTCGCGTCACCGACAGGCTGACGGGCGCTAACGGCGTCACGAAGATGTTGGTGAATCCGCTCAATCCAGTCGCGAGATCCTTCACGGTGATCAAGGGTAACGACGCGCCTGACGTCTTGAAGAGCGTGGCGCCGAATGTGTGTATGCCGGCGTCGAGGGCCGTGAACGTGTAGTCGGCCGGCAAGACCGCCTGCGTATCGTTCGACAAAGCGCCGAAATGGACCGTGCCCGCGTAAGCGGTTTCCACGTTGCCGAAGGCGTCTTCCGGCGTCAAGGTGAACGAGAAGGGCGTTCCCGCGGGAGTCGACGCAGGCGCCGAGAAGGCGAACTTCGATAGCGCGGTGGGAACGACGTTGACTCCGATCGTCGCGGTCGGCATGCCAACCGCCAGCACCGAGAGCGAGTGGGCGCCGGCTTGCGTCAGGCCGGACACGAGGAAAGTATGCCGGCCGGCGTCGGCGGCCGTGAAGTCGTATTGCCCTCGGAAGGTTTGTGTAGTAGCGCCGGGCGCGAGATCGTCGAAGTCGACCGTGCCGAGGAAGCCAGGCACGGGATTGCCCAAGGCGTCGACGGCGGTCACGGTGACCGACAGCGGCGCGCCGGCCGTAAGCTGCTGCGGCGCCGAAACGGTGAAGCCGACCGCCCCGCCGGTGCGATTGTCCCAGCCGGGCGAATTGGTCAACAGCGCCACTTTGTTGTTGAAGGTTGTGGAGCCGACGAGCAGATCGGGCGTGCCGTCGCCGTTGACGTCGGCGGCTGCTACGGAGCTCAGCAGCTCGCCGGCCGCGAAGCTGACCGCGTCGCCAAACTGACCGTCGCCCATGCCTAGCTTGATCTCCGCGCCCAGGCCGCCGATGAACGCTTCGTCCAGAATGCCGTCGCCGTTGAAATCGGCGAAGGCCTGGGCGGCGAGCGTCACGCCGGGGTTGGCGACGAGCGGAAAGGCTGGGAAGGCGCCGGCGCCGTTGTTCAACCAGGGCGTGACCTCGTTCTGGTTCGAGCTGCCAGATACCAGATCGGGCCGCCCGTCGCCGTTCAGGTCGCCTGTGGCCAGCAGCCCGACGAATGGCGCCGCGATGTAATTCGCCGTCGTTTGGAACCCGCCGCCAAGCTGGCCCGAGAGGATCGTCACCATGTCGGAGGTGAAGCCGGTGAACGGATCGGTTACGGCCAGATCCGTGTGGCCGTCGCCGTTGAAGTCGGCGGCCACAAGCGCCATCGGGGCGGGGCCGGCCAGATAATCGGTGCGGGTCGGGAAGTTGCCGTCGCCCGTGCCGGAATAGACGCTCACGCTGCCCGAAAGCCGATTGGCCACCGCGAAATCGAGCCGGCCGTCGCCGTTGAAGTCGCCGGTCACTACCGGGTCGGGACTTGTGCCCAACGCGAAATTCCGAGGGGCCTGGAACGTGGCATCGCCATTGCCCAGCAGCACGCTGACGGTACCAGGCGGGTTTTGCGCCGGCGCGCGGCCGAACGCCGGAACGTCTTTGTTGTTCACCATGACGATATCGGCCTTGCCGTCGCCGTTGAAGTCGCCGATGGCAATAGTCGATGGCGATTGCAGAGGGAGCACGTTTCTCGGCGCCGAATCGGTAACCAGATTGACGGCCGGCAAGAATGTGCCATCACCGACGCCACGCAAGATGCTTACCGAATCGTTGAGCGTATTTTCGGCGGCCACGGCCAGGTCCAAATGACCGTCGCCATTGAAATCGGCCGTCGCAAGCGAAACGGGCGTCGCCCCGACGGCGAAGTCGGTCTTCAGTCCGAACGTGCCGTCGCCGTTGCCCAGCAGAATGCTGACCGTGCCGGCGCCGAAGTTGGCGGTGGCGACGTCGAGTTTTCCGTCGCCGTTGAAATCGCCCAGCACCAGGCCGTTCGGCGTGGCGCCCACGGTGTAGTCGACTTTGTTCTGCAGCGAACCGTTGCCGTTGCTCAGCATGACGCTGATCGTGCCCGCGGTCCGATTCGCCACGACCAGGTCGGTCCGTCCGTCGCCATTGAGATCGCCCATCACCGCGGCGACCGGCCCCGTGCCGGTCGGATCGTTGGCCTGGACTGGCGCGATGATGGTCAGCATCGTCCGCGCTTCCATCGGCTCAAGACCGGGGCGGAAAGCCGTCAGGCGTTTATGTTTTGTTGGATGGCGGCGGCGAGAAGACTTCGCGGGAGGATGATTGGGGCGACGAAACCAAGAGCTAAACATGACTCAATCCTCGCTATGCAATGTGAGCGGGAGTTAACGGCAACTGGCACATAGGAAGAAGTCGCAGAGACGAGCCGCATCCGCCAAAAAATGTTTCAAGAAATAGGACGGCGTTTCCGCCGCGCCCGGCTCGGCCCCTCCCGAGGGAGAAACAGAGGCGCTCGGCCGACTCGCGGATGATCGCCCCGGGCTTCGGCGGCCCTGGGGCAAGGCAAAACTCGCTCTCAAATAAAAAACCGCAATTTTTTGGCGGACGCCGGCAGGTTTTGCGGCTTCTTTAGGCAGACGACCCGAGCGGCGTTCGCCGGCCGAACGCTCATGGGATCTGGAGCGACCGACATTTCTAGGAGTCTGACTCATGTTTTGGTTTGGTAATCGCAAACACCGGAAATCGAAGAAAACGAGACGAGTAGAGCGAGCAAAGGCGTCTCTGTCGTCACCGCGGCGCACGTTCGTCGAGCACCTGGAACAGCGGACCCTGCTGACGATGCTGCCACCGGTGACCTATCCAGTGGGGCCAAACCCGACCTCGGTCCAAACCGGCGATTTCAACGGCGACGGCCGGCCCGACATCTTGGCTCTCTACTCATCGGCGAGCCAGGCGACGGTGATGCTGGGCAACGCCGACGGCACGTTTCGAGCGCCAGCGAATAGCGTGACCGAGCCGTTCACGCACCAGTTGGCCATGGGCGACTTCAACCATGACGGCAAGCTCGACGTCGCCGATAACGACACGACCTCGGTCGGCATCCAATTCGGCAATGGCGATGGGACGTTCCAGCCGCCGGTCATTTACCCAATCGGCGCGTCGGCCAACGATATTGAAGTCGGCGACTACAACCATGACGGCTACGACGACATCGACACGGCCAGTTTCAGCTACGGCGGAACTTCCCAGCTCTTAATGAACGACGGAACCGGCAATTTGCTGCCGCCGCGAAACTACGCCATCGGAATCTACGGTCGCGAAGTCCATTCCGTCGACGTCAACGGCGACGGCAACGAGGACCTGATTCAATCCAATGCAAGCTCGACCATCGGCGTCATGCTGGGCAACGGCGACGGTACGTTCCAAGGCATGGTCAACGATAACACGGGAATCGTCCCGACCGACATAGCGTTCGGCGATTTCAACAAGGATGGCCATTTAGACGCCGCTGTGACCAACGGTACCGCGCTTGACATCCTGCTGGGCTCCGGAACCGGCGCGTTCCAAACGGGCTCAACCTATCCGATCAACACGGCCTCGCACTTGCAAGTAGCCGATCTCAACGGCGACGGCAACCTCGACGTGCTGACCAACGCGGGAGATGTCGCCTATGGCCGAGGCGACGGCACGTTCTACGCTCCTGTGGCGATGCCCGGCATGGCTGGCAGTTCGGCGGCGGTTGGCGATTTCAACGGCGACCTGAGCCCCGACGTCGTGGCGTCGACCTCGGGCGGTATCGGCGTGTCGTTGAACGCTCACAACGATGCGGCGGCGCTCGCTGGAGCGGTCGGACTGGTCGTCACTGTGCCAAGTTCCGTGACAGCCGGATCGCCGTTCGCAGTCACCATCAGCGCCGTTGACGCCAACGGCAACATTGTGCCGGGCTTCCTTGGAACAGTCGGCGTCACCAGCATTGCCGGGCAGGCGCCGGTCTCCTATACCTTCACCAACGCCGACGGCGGCGCCCACGTGATCGTCAGTGGCGCCACGCTGTTTGCGGCGGGCCAGCAAACGATCACAGTCACCTCGCCGTTTTTGCCCGATGCCTCGGCGACGGTGCTCGTCAACGCGGCGGCGGCAAGCAAGCTTTCCGTCTCGGCGCCGACCACCGGTGCAGCCGGTCAGGCGGCGAGCGTCACCGTCTCCGCGTTGGATCCTTATGGCAACGTCGCACAAAGCTACGCCGGAACGATGCACTTCACCAGCAGCGACGCACAGGCTGTTTTGC
>DASZUP010000506.1:0-16262 GCA_035547635.1 Pirellulales bacterium | reverse complement strand
CTGTTAAGGCCCGCGCCGAGAAGCGACGTTATTTCGACACCCGCAAGCTCGGCAAAAGCGCCGTCGGGCATACATTTCCTGATGAACTGAGCGAAGACCAGAAGCAAGCAGTGCTGGAGTATCTGAAGACTCTCTGACGTTACGCTTCTTTGCAGGGGATGTGGAGATGCGGTGGAGATAAGGAGATAAGGAAGTAGAAATGTTTTGCTTTCATCTCCCCGATCTCCTCCTAATCCCCACATCCCCTTTCCAAGAGCATGGCGCGCCGCTCCTGCTTGATCCCGCCGCCGCACGTTAACCCTTCAAATTGACAATTCTCGCCTCCGCGGTACGATGACCTGCTGAGATTGAGTTTTTCGCCTAAACCATTGCCGTTTATCGAGAATCGTTCAGTCGATTCCGCTTGCAGTCTACGGAGGCTTTGCCGCACATGACCCAAATCGAACAGGCCCGCGCCGGCGTCGTGACCCCCGAGATGGAGTACGTCGCCCAACGCGAAAAACTCGAGCCCGAACTGGTGCGCAGCGAAGTCGCTCGCGGGCGAATGGTCATTCCGGCCAACAAGGTTCACCTGCAAGGTCGCTTGGAGCCGATGGCCATCGGCGTGGCGGCCTGCTGCAAGATCAACGCCAATATCGGCAACTCGGCCGTCACCAGCGGCATCGAGGGCGAACTGGAAAAGCTGCACACGGCCGTCCATTTCGGCGCCGACACCGTGATGGACCTGTCCACCGGCAAGGACATCGACCGCATTCGCAAGTCGATCATCGACGCTTCGCCCGTGCCGATCGGCACCGTGCCGATCTACCAGATGCTGGAAGAGCTGGGCGGCAACATCGAGGACATGCGTGCTCAGCACTTCCTGGATATGGTCGAGCACCAGGCCAAGCAGGGCGTCGATTACATGACGGTCCACTGCGGCGTGCTGCTGGAGCATCTGCACCTGACGACCAACCGCGTGACGGGCATCGTCAGCCGCGGCGGCTCGCTGATCGCCAAGTGGATGATGGCCCATCGCCAGCAGAATCCGCTGTACACGCACTTCGAAGACTTGTGCGACATCATGCACGAGTACGACGTAACCTGGAGCCTGGGCGACAGCCTGCGGCCCGGCTCGATCGCCGACGCCAGCGACGACGCGCAGTTCGCCGAACTCAAGGTGCTCGGCGAGTTGACCGAGCGTGGCTGGAAGAAGCAGACGCAGGTGATGGTCGAAGGTCCCGGCCATATTCCGATGGACCAGATCGACATGAACATCAAGAAGCAAATGGACTGGTGCCACGAGGCGCCGTTCTACGTGCTTGGGCCGTTGGTCACGGACATTGCGCCGGGTTACGACCATATCACCAGCGCCATCGGCGCGGCGCTGGCCGGTTGGAGCGGAGCAGCCATGCTTTGCTATGTGACGCCGAAAGAGCATCTGGGCCTGCCCGAGGCGGAGGATGTGAAACAAGGCGTGATCGCCTACAAGATCGCCGCGCATGCGGCCGACCTGGCTCGTCATCGGCCCGGCGCGCGAGACCGTGACGACGCGTTGAGCCGCGCCCGGTTCGCCTTCGACTGGAACGAGCAGTTCCGCCTGTCGCTCGATCCGGAAACCGCGCGGCGGATGCACGACGAGACGCTGCCGCAAGACACCTTCAAAAGCGCCCACTTCTGCAGCATGTGCGGTCCGAAATACTGCTCGATGAAGATCACCGAGGAGATTCGCGAGATGGCCAAAGGCGGCGAGCCGCTCGTGGAGCTGAGCGAAATCGGCGGACAGAAGCCTTAAGGGGAAAGCGCTACGAGTTCCCCAGCCTCGTCGTTGCCAGTTCCGTGTCGCGCTGCAAATGCCGCGCGCCGCAGAGCCAGAACACGGCGCCGACCAGAATGGCGCCGGAAACGGCGAGAAAACCGACGTTCATGTTCCCCTGGAAGCGGTCGGACAGAGCGCCAATCAAGGTGGGCGAAGCGGCGTCGCCCAACAGGTGGATGATCAAGATGTTCAGCGCGTAGGCGGTGCTGCGGACCGACGGGTGCGTGACGTTGGCCAGGATGGTGTTCGTCGGGCCGGTGTTGAAGAACAGGCAGAACTCCGCCAGAAAGATGAATATCCAGGCCCACGGAAAGGGCGTCACGAGCACCAGCAGAAAACAGGGAAAGCCCAGTAGCATGCCGGCGCCCGAGACGAGAAAGTACGCGCCCGGCCAACGCGCGGACAGGCGATCGCCGGCCAGACCGCCGAGCAGCGTGGCGGAAAGTCCTGACACGACCGTCAGGGCGCCGAAGATCAGGTTCACCTGGCCCAGGCTCGGTTCCCCGCGATAGAAGTGAATGTACTTGGGCATCCAGTAACTGACGCCGCCGAGAGCGAACGTCATGGCGGTCATGCCGGCGCAGTTCAGCACGTAGGAAGGCGTGCGGGCGAGCGAGAGGTAATCGGCCCAGCGAGTTCTGCGCCCGGTTTGAGTCAGCGCGTCGCTGGCGCCCCGCGGAGGTTCCGGCATCAAGAAGCAAAGCAATCCGAGCAGCACGCCCGGCGGCACGACCAGATAAAAGGCCCAGCGCCAGTGCCAATGTTCGGCGACCATGCCGCCCAAGACATACCCCAGCGCACTGCCCACGGGAATGGCCATATAGAACCAGGCGAGCACGCTGCCTCGGCGGCTGACAGGGAACAGATCGGCAATCACCGTCGGCGCCGCCGGCCCGTACGCCGCTTCGCCAATGCCGACGGCCAGCCGGGTAATGAACAAAATGGCGAAGGTCGACGCCAGCCCCGAGGCGCCGGAAGCCAGGCTCCAGGCGATGACGGCGATTCCCATCAGCTTCCAGCGCGAGAATCTGTCGGCCAGCCAGCCGAACAGAGGCGCCGTGAGCATGTAGGACACCAGAAACGCCGTCGCCAGCGATCCCATCCAGGAGTCGATGTTCGGGTCGTCGGGCGAGAAAAAATCGTGTTCGATCCGCGGCACCGCGGCCGCCAGCACATAGCGGTCGACGTAGTTCAGCAGATTGATGGCCAGCAACAGGGCCACCGACAGGCGGGCCATTCGCGTCGCCGTGCGTCCTTGTTGCGGACCGACTGCGGCGTCTGATGCGGCGACGGATGCATCGCCGCTGGCGGGCGGCAAGCTGCCGGGCGCCGCCTCGGCAGGCGTCGGATTGCCATCGGTTGAACTCAAGCGGGGGCCTCGCCTAGGATCGCAGGACAAAAGCTTATACAATTTCGGCTTTGAGCTCGCCGACATCCCCTCGTCGTTTACGGGCGGGAGCGGACGATTCGCTCTTCGGGCACTAAGTGTAGCGGAGGATTCTCGAATGTTGGGCGCTGCTTTGCAAGCACCTGAATATATCCGGCGGATTCAGGACGAGTTGGCGAAGATCGATCCCGGCGAAATGCAGCAAATGGCCGATCTGATCTACGAGGCCTGGGAACACGAGAAATTCGTGTTCATTTTCGGCAATGGCGGCTCAGGCACCACGGCCACGCACATGAGCGAAGATCTCGGCAAGAGCTCGCTGCGCGAGTGCGACCTGAAGGACGAATCGAAGAAACGCCTCAAGGTCATGAGCCTGACGGACAATCTCGGTTGGATCCTGGCCGTCGGCAATGACTGCGGCTACGACCAGATCTTCGTGCAGCAGTTGATGAATTACGGCAGCCGCGGCGATCTGGTGATCGCCATCAGCGGCTCGGGCAACAGCCCCAACGTACTGGCGGCCGTCGATTGGGCCAATCGTCATGGGCTCAAGACGTTCGGCATGACCGGCTTCGGCGGAGGCAAACTCAAACAAATGCAGCAAGCCGGTCTGCACGTGCCGCTCGACGACATGGGCATGGTCGAAAGCATTCACCTCTGCGTCTATCACTGGGTGCTGAACGACGTATTTGCGCGGATCAACAAAGAAGGACGGCATGCTTGAAGCGCGGAGCGCGGAAGTTGGCACGCGTTAAGAGCAACCCATGTTTCTCGGCATTGAAATCGGCGGTACGAAGTTGCAGTTGGGAGTCGGCCGCGGCGATGCGGCCGAACTCATCGAGCTGAAGCGGCTCGACGTCGTCGCCGAAGCGGGCGCCCAAGGCATTCTTGAACAGATCCGCCGGGAGGCGCCGCCGCTGATCGCCAGGCACGGAGTGAAACGCGTGGGCCTGGGGTTCGGCGGCCCGGTCGACGTCCTTCGCGGCCAAACGCTCGTCAGCCACCAGATTGAAGGCTGGGCCGACTTTCCGCTGGTCGATTGGTGCCGCGACGCGCTCCGCCTGCCTGCCGCACTGGGCAACGACGCCGACCTGGCGGCCCTGGCCGAGGCGCGTTGGGGAGCAGGGCAGGGGCGCGACCCGGTGTTTTACGTCACGATCGGCACGGGGATTGGCGGCGGGCTGGTCATCGGCGGCAAGATCTACCGCGGGCACGGCTTGGGCGCGGCGGAAATCGGCCATCTGCGCCCCGGCCTGCAAGCCGACCGGCCCGAAGTCACGATCGAGTCGATCGCCAGCGGCTGGGGCATCGCCTCCGCCGCCCAGTCCTATTTAGGCGGGCCGATCTCGCATCAATTGGGCGCGTTTCGCGCCGGCTCGCAGCCCCTCAAGCCGGAGCTCGTGCGGCAGCACCTGATCGAAGCGGAAGAAGCCGTGGAAGAGCAGACCGCGGATCTCTGGCGCCGCTGCGACGGCGAACCTGAGTTGCTTACGGCCAAAGTCGTCGCCGAGGCGGCCGCCGCGGAGAATGCCTTGGCGAAAGAGGTGCTGTTTCACGCCTGGGAGGTTTTGGGGTGGGGCCTGGCGCAAATGATCACGCTCGTCTCTCCGGCCGTCATTGTGATCGGCGGCGGCGTCTCGTTAATCGGCGAAGAACTGCTTTTCAGGCCGCTCCGGCAGGCCGTCAATCGCTACGTCTTCCCGCCCTTTCTCGGGACGTTCGAGCTTGTCCCGGCTCGGTTGGGCGAAGAGATGGTGGTTTACGGGGCGATTGCGCTGGCGAGCGACGGGAGTAAGGAGTAGGGAGCGGAAGCGTTGTCTTTCCGCGGTACCTCGGTTCAAGCATGGCGAAATGCGAAGAAGGTTATCTTTGCGAGGTGTGCGGCGGCGATGTCGAATCGCTTACCGACAGCGACCTCTACCTGCGGTATGTGATCGGCCTTGTCGATCCCGAAGTGCTGCACACGAGCCGCGAGCGGCACATCCTCTGCAATCCGACGCTCGCGCAATTCATCGTCAGCGAAGCATTCGAGCCAGTCGTTGTCAGCGGGGCCTTCGACAAACGGCTGCTTGACCCGGAGTACGTCCGGCAACGAGAAGAGCTGGTCACGCGAGGCTGGCTTCGGCTCCGCGAGATTGCCGCTGAACGCGAGCTGGCAATCATCGACTATCCGCTGCCTGAGGTGCGAGCGCGAATGAGGGAGTAGCTTTCCTCTCTACTCCCGGCTGCGTTCCTCACAGTCCCAGCACGTCGTTCATCGAGTACAGCCCGGCCGGCTTGTTGGCCAGGAACTTGGCGGCGGCCAGCGCGCCGTGGGCATAACAGTCTCGGTTGGTCGCCTTGACGGCGACCTCCAGCGTCTCGCCGAGCAGGCCGAAGACGATCGTGTGCTCGCCTGGATTGTCGCCGACGCGCACGGCATGGTAGCCAATCTCGCCGTGGGGCCGGGCGCCGGGGCGACCTTCGCGACCGTGACGCTGTTCCGCCTGCCCCATGATGCTTGAGATGATCTCGCCGAACTTCAACGCGGTGCCGCTGGGGGAGTCTTCCTTGAAGCGGTGATGGCGTTCAATGATCTCGACGTCGGCGCCTGAAGGGTGGTCCTTCAATGCGGCGGCGGCCACGGCCGAGAGCTTCATGGCCAGGTTGACCGCCAGGCTCATGCTCGGCGCCCACAGCAGCGGTATCGTCTCGCCGGCCTGCCGTACGCGCGCGACTTGTTCCGGTTCCAGCCCGGTGGTCGCCAGCACCAGGCGCAAGCCGCGCTCGCGGCAGGTTTGGGTAATCGCCATGGCGCCGGCCGGCGAAGAGAAATCGATCACCACGTCAATCGGCCGCTCTAGCGCGGCCGAGAGCGGCACGCCGAGCTCGCCGATGCCGGCGATCTGGCCGGCGTCTTGTCCGAGCCGCGGGTGCTGCGCCGATTCCAGCGCCGCGGCGATTTCCAGATCCGGATCTCCGTGTGCCAGCGCCAGTAAACGTTGGCCCATCCGGCCCGCGGCGCCGTGAATTGCGATTTTGATTGCAGACATGCGAAGTTCTTGGTTTGGGCGTTAGAGTGGTTGCAACAGACGCGTCTGCGTCCCCTCTCCGACTGGGAGAGGGCAAGCGATCAACTATAAAGCTGAATCGCCTTGATGATCTCGTCGAGATCGTTGGAGACGGCGACGGCCCGGTTGGCGAAGGCGGCGCGCTTCACGCCCCGACTGCCGAGCACTTCGTTGAACTTGTCCTGGTCGGTCGTGTGATAGGCGACGGTGGCCGTCGGATCTTTGAGCTGGTGGCCGGTCAGAATGCAAACCACGCGCTCGTCCGCGCCGATCACGCCTTCGCTGCGGAGAATCTTGGCGCCCGCCACGCTGGCCGCGCTGGCCGGTTCGCAGCCCAGGCCGCCGGCGCCCACCTGAGCCTTGGCGTCGAGGATTTCCTGGTCGGTCGCCTCGCGCACGACGCCGTCGCACGTTTCGAGCGCCCGGAGGCACTTGTGCAGGTTGACCGGCCGATTGATTTCGATGGCGCTGGCGATCGTCGATGCACGCCGCGCCTGTTGATCGAGCTCGGCATAATAGGCGGCAATCTGCGCGCTTTCCGGCGAGCCGCCGTTCCAGCGCACGCCCTGCTTTTCGTAGAGTTGGTACAGCGTGTCGGCGCCCGCCGCGTTGATCACGGCCAGCCGCGGCACGCGATCAATCAGGCCAAGTTGTTTCAGCTCGGCAAAGGCTTTGCCGAAGGCGCTCGAGTTACCCAGGTTCCCGCCCGGCACGACAATCCAGTCCGGCGGCTCCCAACGCAACGCCTCGAGCACCCGGAACATGATCGTCTTTTGCCCCTCCAGGCGGAACGGGTTGACGCTGTTGACCAGGTAAATGCCCAACTCCCGGGAGATTTCCTGCACGCGGGCCATCGCGTCGTCGAAATCGCCGGCAATCTGCACGGTCAGGGCGCCGTAATCGAGCGCCTGCGAGAGCTTGCCGTAGGCAATCTTGCCCGATCCGACGAAAATCACGGCCTTCATCAGCCGCGTCACCGAGCTATAAAGAGCCAGCGAAGCGCTGGTATTTCCCGTTGAAGCGCAGGCGGCCCGGCTGGCGCCAATCATGCGGGCATGCGTGAAGGCGGCCGACATGCCGTTATCTTTGAAGCTGCCCGAAGGGTTCATGCCTTCGTATTGCAGGAACAAGCGGCCTTCATTCAGTCCTGCATATTTGGCCACGCTGGACGAGGCCTGCAGCAGCGTTTGCCCCTCGCCGACGGTTACCACCTGCGACGCCGGGGCGAACGGAAGCAACTCATGGAACCGCCAGATGCCGCTGAACGCCAGCGGATCGGCACGGCGCGACCACTTCTGTTCGAAGAACTGCCACGAAGTTGGGGGCGCGAGCCGATCCCAGTCGTACTCGATGTCGAGCAGGCTCCCGCACGCGGCGCAGCCCGTTCGCGCCTCGTCGACGCTATAGGTGGCTCCGCAAGCCGGGGAAATACACCTCTGATAGGCGAGATCGGTCGTGGACGTGACGCTAATGGCTGTTGTCTCCAAGAGTTGGGACGCGTCGGGCGGCGTCGTTTGATAAGTCTACGGTGCGTCGGGAAGGCCATCAAGGCGGACTCGTCTTGAGGCGGTTCATCAGATTTGCTTATCTTAGGCGGTGCAAGCAGCTTACAGCGTGCCGGCGGGACCGGTTGAGCTGTTTGACTCCCGATTTCGGCCACCGTAAAATGGCAAGTCTGCGAACCTCGAGGAGTAGGTTCGTCGAGACAAAACGGCCGGAGAACGCGTCAATGAAGAAGGCTGAGACGAAAGTTTACAAAGAACGGCTACTGGCCTTGCGAGCAAGACTCCGTGGCGACGTCACTCAAATGGCCGACCTGGCGCTTAAGAAAAATCGCATGGACGGCGGCCGGGAACTCTCCAGTATGCCGATTCACATGGCCGATCTGGGCAGCGACAATTACGAGCAAGAATTCACCTTAAGCTTGATGGAGAACGAAGAAGACACGCTCGAAGCAATCGAGCTGGCCCTGGAGCGGATTGAAGACGGCACTTACGGCGAATGCGACGAGTGCGGTACGAAAATCCCCAAGGCTCGGCTCAATGCTCTCCCACACGCGGCGCACTGCGTGAAGTGTGCAGGTTTGCTGGAGCGCGGTTGAGATCTTGCTGGGACGTAGTCCCTTGGTGATGTGTTTTCTTCGCCCTGGCGCAGGAGTTCAGCCATGAGGGCGGTCCCAATCAATCGATATGCCATCTTTCTGCTGATCGGCGGGCTCGGATGCCTCGCCGATCTGGCCACCAAACACTGGGTTTTTGCGGCGCTGGGGGCGCCCGGGGGCGAAGCCTGGTGGCTGTGTGAAGACTATTGCGGCTTTCAGACCAGTTTGAACGAGGGCGCCCTGTTCGGCATGGGGCAAGGCATGGTTTGGCTGTTTGCCGCCTTGTCGATTGCCGCCGCCTTCGCCATCGTGTACTGGCTGTTCATCGCCGGGGCGGCGCGAGACCTTCTGCTTACCGTCGCGCTCGGTTGCGTGATGGGGGGCATACTTGGCAACCTCTACGATCGTTTGGGGTTATGGACCCTGGCGGAGTTGCCCGGTAAGCGGATCTACGCGGTTCGCGACTGGATTCTGTTCCAGTATCACGGTTGGGTGTGGCCGAACTTCAATCTCGCTGACAGCCTGCTCGTCTGCGGCGCCGCTCTGCTGGTCTGGCATACGTACCGGAGTGAAGCCCGGCAGGTCGCCGCCGACACTCATCCCGCGAGCAGCCGTTGATCGCGCCTGTCTCAGGCTGTTTTTCTTGCTAGCAGGCATCGCCAGGATTACCCCTTTTGCGTGGTCTGTATATAACGTCGGGAAATTTTTAAAAAAATTGTGGAAGTTCTGTAGCAATTCGCTCCGCGAACGTCCATAATCCGCATCAGACAAATCTGTCTTGGCATCTCGTTCGTGCGTCAGGCCGCAGCCTTTCTCAGTCTGGCGTTTTAAGTCTGAAACGGTTCGTACGCAAAGGGGGAATGACATGAGGTTGTCGCGTACCGTCGCTTATGCCTTGCAGGCGACCTTGCAACTGGCTCAGTTGGACTCGAAGGGGCCGGTTCCGTGCAGCCAGTTGGCGGCGGCAGGCAACATGCCGGAACGATTCTTATTGCAGGTGCTGCGCAATTTGGTGACGCACGGCGTCCTGCAATCGTCGCGTGGCGTGGAAGGCGGTTATTTTCTCGGCAGAGATCCCGCTAGCATTTCACTGCTGGAGATCATCGAGGCCATTGACGGGCCGTTGGTTTCCGCGATGCCGCTTCGCGACGGTTTGCCTGGGACTTGTCAGGCCCGGCTCGAAGAAACGCTGTCTCGCGTGGCTGCCGCCACTCGCGAGCAACTCGCTGCGGCGAGCGTCTCGGATTTGCTCGCCGAGCCAAGTCCGCTGAGCGCGCTGTCTCGCGGGCCGCAACTGGTGAGCTGACGCGTTTGCCACGGAGTTGCCGACAGGCGGTCAAGGAGGGCCGCCCGTGAGGGTTGCTGCAGGCGTGCTGCCGTTTGAAACGGCGCTGAGAGCCGAAGCCAACTTCGGCTTCGCTTGGCAAGCCGCGCGGCGCACGATAGGCTAGGCGGCATGTCTGACGCTGAATTAATCTCGCGGCTCGAACGAGCGCAAGCCTTTGCTCGCGATGCGGGCGCCGTTACCTTGCGCTACTATTGTCAACACAACTACGCCGTCGAACTGAAGCAGGATCAGTCGCCGGTGACCGTTGCCGACCGGCAGGCCGAAGAACGACTGCGGGAATTGATCGCCGAGGCGTTTCCTGATGACGCCATTCTCGGCGAAGAGCTGCCCGAACGGCCCGGAAAGTCGGGCTATCGCTGGATCCTCGACCCGATCGACGGCACCAAGTCGTTCATTTCCGGCGTGCCGCTGTACGGCACGATGATCGGAGTTGAGTTCGAGGCGAAGAGCGTGGTGGGGGTGGTTTACATTCCGGCGCTCGACGAGATGGTTTCCGCCGCGGTCGGGCAAGGCGCGTGGTATGTTCGCGGCGCTCAGCCGCCCCAACCGGCGCGCGTGTCGACCAAGGCGACGTTGAGCGAGAGCCTGTTCCTGACTTCCGAAGTCAAAACCTTCGACCGCGTCGGGCGCCGCAAAGCTTACGAGCGGCTCGAAGCCGGCGCAAGGCTCACGCGCACCTGGGGCGACTGTTACGGCTACCTGCTCGTAGCGGTCGGTCGTGCCGAAGTGATGGTCGACCCGATGATGAACGTCTGGGACTGCGCCGCCTTGCAGCCAATTCTCGAAGAGGCCGGCGGAACCTTCACGGATTGGAACGGCCAGCCGACGATTTACGCGGGCGAGGCCATTGCCACCAACGGACGTTTGTTGGACGAGGTGCTCGCCATCACACGCGAGTTTCCGGCGAGCAAGTAGCGCCTGGTTTCTCGCGGCTGTCCGGCTCGCGTTGCGTGCAGGAAGCATGGCGCGCTTAGCTTGCGCCCAGCATCTGCAGGCCCCAGTTGGCGACCAGCAAGATCAGCAGCACGACGGCAAACGCGGTCGCCTGGTGCGGGCTGAAGGCCGAGCGCCCGCCTTGCCCAAGCGCCCAGGTCCGGTAAGGAATCTGGAACGCCACGATTGCCGCCAACAGCCAACCCAGCCGATGTTCGCTCCAGGCTTGCCGCCACTGGCCTCGAGCCAGGTAAACGAAACTGCGAGTCAGGCCGCAGCCCGGGCAGGAGACGCCGAGCATGGCGCGCGAATAGCACGTGTGAGGCAGCGGCCAATCGGGCAGGCCGCGAAAGTTGACTCGTTCGTCGCGGCGAACTTCCAACGCGAAAGCCATCGCGGCGATGAAGACCGCCAACCCGAGAAACAGCGCATGGCGCCTAAGTTCCGCGCGCTCGCGCTGCGGACAGGCTTCTTCGGCCAGGATGGCTTCGCCGGAAGGATTCATCACTGCCTCGTCAGCGCGACAACCGCCATGCGAACAAGACTCCAAAGGAAGGAGAACAGGAAGGAAAGCCCGATCATCTTCAGCCCTTTGGGTTTGCCTTGAATCAGCCAAACCACGCCCACGATGCAGGCGATTCCCGAGCAGAACACGGCAAGCGCCCAGTCGAGCCCTTCCATTTCCGAGCCGCCCGTACGCGCCGCAGGGCCGGGTGCAATCGTAAATTCATCGTTGCCAGGGGACTGAAACGGATTGTCGGAAGATTGGTCCAATGCGAGTCGCCCCCAAGCAGCGTTTGGTCATGAATCTCGTGCTCGCCGCAAAGGCGGCGAAGTTTGATGATACGCCATCATAAGCGCTGCCTGTCGCCTGCTCCAGGAATTATTAACCGGAGCGGATGCTTGTTTTGCCAGCGGGCGGAACATTAAAACGAGCGTATCCCCGGCGCATGAAGAACTATTGCGCGCCGGCGTGTCGGCGGGCGTAACGGGGACGCTGGTACAGGGGCGGTCGCGAGGCTTTCGATGAATACAAATCTACCCCAGGCATCGCAGCGCGTGTTGGAACTGCCGGAAGGATCGGCCATCGGCGCCAGCTACCGCTGGCCGGGCGGTCAGTATTGCGCTATCCACACGTCGCGCGGGATTGTCGGCTGCGGTTTATTCGACGTGCAAGTGGCAGGCGAGTTCGGCATGGCGGTGGCCATTGCCAAAGGGACGCCCGGCAACCCGCTCTGCGAGCCCGAAGATCTTTACGAGGCCAAGATCGTCGCCGTCAGTGAGCCGGCCCGTCAATTGGGCGTGTCGGCCGGCATGACCGGGCGAGAAGCGCTGGCCAAAATGTTGACGGCTTAAGCCTTACGACTTCTTGCTTTTTAGCGCCTGGGCGACGACGTCGTCGAGTTCTTTCAGGCCTTGTCGCAAATCCACCGGATAATAGCCGACGTGGTAGTGCATGATCTTGCCGTCCGGGCCGATCACGGCGAACAGCGGCAGCGTGGCGCCGACCAGCCGCGGATCTCCGAACTGCTTGACCAGCGAACCGCTGTCCAACAGGATCGGGTACGAAAGGTTCATGAACGACTTGAGCTTGCGCACGCCTGAAGTTGCGGCGCCGCGAGCGCTTTCATCGCCGAATCGGCCGTCGACGGCGACGCCATAGACCTTCAGGCCGGCCGCCTTGTGGCGGTTGAAGAGAAACTCGAGATAGCCGACTTGTCCGTACGGTTCTTCAAGCGGCTCGTTGCGATAGTCCCAGAAGTGCAGCAAGGTGACGTTGCCTGGCAGGTCGGACTCGGAGAGCTTCGCCTGGCTCAGCCCGTTAATGCCGAACTTCGAGACCGGCTGCCCTTGAAACCTGGCGATAAGTTCTTCGACGGCGTTCGCTCGGCCTGATTGGGCTTCGAGATCGCTGCCTGCCGTCGAGACGAGTTTAGCCAGAGGGCCGCCGGCGGCCGTTTTGGCGATGGCGGGGAGGTGCTCGGCGAGCAGTTTGATCTGTGCGTCGTTCCACTCGCCGGCTTCGGTTTGCGCGGGGCGATTGAGCTTGGCCCGCAAGTCGACCAACGCAGCGAATGCGGCGGCGGTTTGCGAGGCGGATTCCGCTTCGGCGGGCTCTGCCGTCACCAGCCGCAGTTGCAGGCGGTACTCGGTCCCCTTGTTCATGAACACGCGCTGGTCGGCGCCGACTACCAGCGGCGAGTCCTTGCCGACCCAGACCGTGGCCTGCCGGCCGAAATTGTTCAGTACTTCGACCTGCCAGGTCTCGCGCCCGCCGAGTCGCTTTGCTTGTTCGACCTGGTACTTCCGCCCGTCGATCTGCCAGGCAGAATCAGCATTCAGCTTGCGATCGGGCGCCAGCAGCGGCAGGGGCAGCGGCACAATACTTTTGCCTTCGCCATAGTCGTACAGCAGGCTGGGGCCCGGGGCGCCGCCGGCCTGGCCTTGGGCGTCGAGTTCCAGTTCTCCGAACCGCTCGGACCAGGGCCAGTGCCCCTGGCCGCGCTCTTCCACCAGCCAATAGAGCCTGGTGGCCGATTCGCTTTTCTCCGCCACGAAATAGGTCACATCAAAGGTTTTCATCGGCTCGGCCAGCGAGTGATCCGGCCGCAATTGAGCCACATTGCCGCGGAAGACCCATTGGGCGCCCGGCTGAAAGGCAACGTCGGCCGGCAGCAGCAACGCCACCGCCAGAGGCATCAGAGCGGAGAGCATACGAATTCCTTTGAAGGGGCGGGGAGGGTAGGGCAGGGGAGCCCGCAAAGCCGGTCGCATCGGCAGGCGTTGATTGTAGCCAGACGCGAGCGAAAAGACGATCTTTTTTCAGATTGGGCGGCCGGCCATTCCGGGTTGCACGTTCCGAACTCCCCGATATATTGGTGGTTTCGACTTTTTCCTCGTTTGAGCACAGTAGTTACGCGGAGAGCGCACATGCCCAAGGCATGCGAAGTTTGCGGCAAGGGGCCCCAGATCGGCAACTCGATCACCACCCGCGGTAAGGCCAAGTACTTGGGCGGCGTCGGCACCAAGGTGACCGGCATCACTCGCCGGCAGTTCAAGCCGAACCTGCAGCGCGTGCGAGTCACCGTCAAGGGGACGAACAAGTCGATGCGCGTCTGCACTCAGTGCCTGCGGAGCGGCGCCGTGACCAAGCTGGTGCAAGCGGCGCCCTTCAAGCTGCCGTCGGCTGAAGGCGGCAAAGGCAAGACGAAGGCCAAGGCAAAAGGCAAGGCCGCAGCCGGCGCCAAGTCATGAGCCTCTCGCGAGAGCAGGTCGAGAAGGTCTCGCTGTTAGCGCGCCTGCGGCTCAGCGAGGCGGAATTGGAGCGGCTCACGGCCCAGTTGTCGCAAGTCGTCGACTACATGGAGCTGTTGGGAGAGCTCGATACCGAAAACGTCGAGCCGATGGCCCACGCGGTGGAGATCTCGAACGTCTTCCGCGCCGATGAAGCGCGGCCCAGCTTTGACCGCGCCGAGATGCTCGCCCGAGCGCCGCATGCCGACGGCGAATTTTATCTCGTGCCCGCCGTGCTGGGCGAGTAATCGTAAGGCGGGCCTGGCCCGCCTTGTGTCCTTGGCGGGCAACGCTCGCCCTACATCTGGTTCGAGCCATGTCATTGATTGCTTCCTCCGCCGTCGAACTAGTGGCCCGGCTGGCCGCGGGCGAAATCAGCTCGGTCGAAGTCACGCAGGCGTATCTCGATCAAATCAAAACCCACGACGGCCGCGTCGGCGCTTTCCTGCGAGATGACTCGCAACAGGCCTTGGAGCAGGCGGAACGCATCGACCAGCGCCGCAAACAGGGCGAGCCCGTCGGAAAACTGGCCGGCCTGCCGGTGGCGGTCAAGGATCTGCTCTGCAGCCGCGGCGAACTGACGACTTGCGCTTCGAAGATTCTGGAAAACTTCGTCGCGCCGTACGATTCGACGGTCGTCGCCCGGCTGAAAGCCGCCGACGCGGTGCTGATCGGCCGCACCAATCTCGACGAGTTCGCCATGGGCGGCTCGACGGAGAACTCAGCCTTTCAAAAGACCTGCAACCCGTGGGATTTCGAGCGCACGCCCGGCGGTTCCAGCGGCGGAGCGGCCGCCTGCGTGGCGGCCTCGATGGCGCCTCTGTCGATCGGCACGGACACGGGCGGTTCAATCCGTCAGCCGGCCGGCCTGTGCGGCGTGACCGGGCTGAAGCCGACCTACGGCCGCGTCAGTCGTTACGGCCTGGTCGCCTTCGCCAGCAGCCTAGATCAGATTGGCCCGCTGGCCCATACGGCCGAAGATTGTGCGTTGGCTCTGGAGGTGATCGCCGGTCACGACCCGCTCGATTCGACTTCGGTCAATCGGCCGGTTCACCACTACACGGCCAACGTGGCGCAGCCGCTGGCCGGTTTGCGGCTGGGTCTGGTCCGCGAGCATTTTGGCGAGGGCCTGACTTCCGAAGTAGAAGCCGCCGTGCGCGAAGCGGTGAAGGTTTACGAGTCGCTCGGCGCCAAGGTCAAAGAAGTCTCGCTGCCGCACAGCAAGTATGGCGTAGCGGCCTATTACATCATCGCCCCTTGCGAAGCCTCCAGCAATCTGGCTCGCTACGACGGCGTACACTACGGCCATCGCACCGATGAGAAGGCCCTGCAGGCCGAGTTGGCTGAGGAACGAGCCAAATTGGAGGCCGCGGACGATAAGGAAGGCCTTGAAAAGCTCGATACGCCGCTGGTGCGCATGTATCGCCTCAGCCGGGCCGAAGGCTTCGGCGCCGAGGTGAAACGCCGCATTATTCTCGGCACGTATGCCTTGAGCGCCGGCTACAGCGATCAGTATTACGTCAAGGCGCTCAAGGTGCGGCGTTTGATCCGCCAGGACTACGATCGGGCTTTCCAGGATGTCGACATGATCGTCGGGCCGGTGACCACCGCGCCGGCGTTCAAGATCGGCGAAAAGGCCGACGATCCGCTGTCGATGTACCTGGTCGACTTGTACACGGTCAGCGCCAACCTGGCCGGCATCGGCGGCATCTCGTTTCCTTGCGGCTTCAGTTCGAGCGGCTTGCCCATCGGGCTGCAGTTGCAGGCGCCCCCGTTTGAAGAAGAGCGGCTGCTGCGCGGCGCCCACATGTTCCAGCAGGCCACGGGCTGGCACACGAAACGGCCGCAGCTTTGAGGCGAGGGCTGCCAATGATTGAGATTTGCGCGGCGCAAGGTCGGAAGTCGGAACTCGGAAGTCGGAACTGGGTGCAGCCTGTTCGTTTTCCGAGTTCCGATTTCCGAATTCCGACTTCGAATCACCGTTCCAGTTGCATACGGCCAAAGGTTCGCTAACCGTGTCCACGCCTTATACGATCGTCATCGGCCTCGAGGTTCACGTTCAACTGCTGACCGAAAGCAAGTTGTTCTGCGGCTGCAGTACGAAGTTCGGCGCGCCGCCGAACACGCAGACTTGCCCGGTCTGCACGGGCATGCCCGGCACGCTGCCGGTAATGAACCGCAAGGCGTTCGACCTGGGTCTGCGCACGGCACTGGCGCTGAATTGCGAGATCGCACGGTACACGAAGTGGGACCGCAAGCAGTATTACTATCCCGACTTGCCCAAGGGCTACCAGATCAGCCAGTTCGATCTGCCGTTCAGCTCCGACGGTTACCTGGAAATCACCGATCCG
>DASZUP010000505.1:0-8641 GCA_035547635.1 Pirellulales bacterium | reverse complement strand
CGCTCGCGTGGGCGCGCAGCAGTTTGTCCAGGCGATGGGGTTCAAAGTTCTCTTGCGTAGCGAGAATGCCGGTCGTGCCGTACTTTCCCAATCGCTCCATCATCAGCGGAGCGTCCCAGGCCGACGCTTTGCCGAACGTGTCGCTATGCCGCAACAGCAAGTTCCAGGCGCCCCAGCCCGACTTGCTGAAGCCAAGCAGATAACGCCCTTTCGCTTCGGCAACGACCGGATAGGTCTTGTCGATGAAGGGGACGACGACCTGAAGGAAATAAGTCTCCTGGCGGATCTCCGGATCGGTCGGATGATCCGCGTACCAGGGTAAATGCGAAAAGGTCGGCGCTACGAAGATCGCCTGGTGCTTGTTGTGCAATTGGCGCCGTTTGATTTCCAGCAGTCCGTCGCCGTAACGATGCTCGTTCTTCGCTTCGACCGGCAGCACGTATACGACCGGGTACTTTGCCGTCGCGTCGATTGCATCTGGCAGCAATATGCGGATTTGCGTTTCGCCCGCCTGGTAGGGAGATTGCACGGCGTGAATGAGGAAACCGTGCTCGTCTTGCGAGGCGGCGGAGACGGTGGTTTTCGAGTCGTCGGCGACGGCGGGGCATGCCAGTGACACGATGGCAAGGCAAATGCTCAGGGTCGAAGTCAGTGCGAGCTTCATGGCGTGCGGTTCCAGGCTGCGGCGGCAGGGACGTGAACGCAGAGCGTTCGGCGGTGCGTTTCCACGCGGGAGCATGGGAACGAGATGCGTGAGGAACGAGTGCGAGACAATCAACCGGCGGCTTGGGGGCCCAGTTCGTGTACGGCCTCGACCAGTGCAATCACGTTCTCGACGGGCGTCTGCTGCACGACGCCGTGGCCGAGATTGAAGATATGGCCGGGACGGCCGGCGGCTTGCTGCAGCACCTCTTTGGCGCGGCGGCGGATTTCGTCCGGCTTGGCCAACAGCACGAGCGGGTCAAGATTGCCTTGCACGGCTTTGTCGTAACCGATCGTTCGCCAGGCCTCGTCGAGGCGAATGCGCCAGTCGACGCCGATCACGGCTCCGCCCGCTTCCGACAACAGCGGCAACAACGCCGGGTTGCCGGTGGCGAAGTTGATCAGCGGAGCGTCGGGCGAAAGCCCTGCGACGATCGACTTGACGTGCGGCAGCACGTAACGGCGATAATCGTCGGGCCCCAGGCAGCCGACCCAACTGTCGAACAGTTGCACGGCCTGCGCGCCTGCGGCGACCTGGGCGTTCAGGTATCGCGTGACGGAGCGGGCCAGCCGGCCCATCAACTCGTGCCAGGCGGCTTCGTCACGGTACATCAAGGTCTTGGTGTGCAGGTAGCTGCGGCTCGAGCCCCCTTCGATCACGTAGCTGGCCAGCGTGAACGGCGCGCCGGCAAACCCGATGACGGGGATCGCCTGATCGAGCCCGGCCCGAGTTTGCCGCACGGTCTCCATCACAAATTCGAGCGCGTCGAGCCCCTCGAGCTCCAATACGCGGTCGACGTCGGCAGCTTCGCGCACCGGATTGTGGATCACCGGGCCTTCGCCGGCGGCGAATTCCAGATCGACGCCCATCGGCTCGAGCATCGGCAGCAGATCGGAAAAGATGATGGCTGCATCGACGCCCAACCGGTTGACCGCCGTGATCATCACCTCGGCGCACAGCGACGGATTCTTGCACAACTCGAGAAACGTAGTCTTGGCCCGCACCTCGCGGTACTCGGCCATGTAGCGGCCCGCTTGCCGCATCAACCAGATCGGCACGCGATCGCATGGTTCGCGGCGGCAGGCTTTCATAAACGGGCTGTCGTACCAGGCCGGCTGCTTGCCGCCGCCGGCCGGCGCGGCGGTCGATGCGCGGACGCTCGCCGGCGCCGAGCCGCGCTTTTGCGCAACCAGCAATCCGCTGGCCGCCGCCGCCTCGCTGACCAAATGGCCCATCTTCGGATGTTCGGGCTCCAGGTCGACCGGCAACTCGTGCTCCTGCAACATTTCCGAGGTAGTCGGGCCGATCGAGGCCACGACCGTCTTGCGAAAACCTTCGCGCAACTCGTCGGCCAGTCCCGCTTGCCTGGCCATCCGCAACAGGTTGGTTACCTGGTGCGCCGAGGTGAACAGGACGACGTCGATCTCGCCGGCGGCGATCGCTCGAATGTTGGCTTCCAGCGGTCCGGTGTCTTCCGGCAAATCGTAGCCGTAGACCTTGACGGTCATCACCCGGGCCCCACGAGCTTCGAGCCCGGCCATCAGACTGATGTTCGGATTGCCGTACTCCTGCACCGCCACCGTCAAATTGGCGACTGGCACGTACAGGTCGACCGTTTGCAGAACTTCACGCCAGGTGTTCGGCTCCGGCGCCACAAAGCTTGGCCGGATTTCGAACTCGCGCAGCGCCGCCACCGGCTTGGGGCCGCGGGCGATGGTGGTCACGTCGGTCAAGGCGGCCAGGAACCGCGCCCGGTCGACGTGCCGTTCGATCTGCGCGACCAACTGCTTCGTGCCGACGCCCGTCTGCAACACGACGACGTCGACCTGCCCGCTGATCAGCCGGTTGGCAAAATCGATCGCCTCGCGCGGATCGTCGACCGGCGTCTCGCGCATTGAGGGACTTACGGCGGCGACGCCTCGAAAGCGCTGGATCAGGCGCGTCATGTCTTCAGCGCGGCGGCTCTCAAACGCGGCTACGCGCAGGCCATCAAAATCAGCAGGGGCGGCTTCAGTCGACAAAACAGGAAAACTCCCACGAGAGATTGCGCGGACTCACCGCGAGCATCTGGCGTAAACAGTCCATGCTACCCAGCGCTCTGCGGAGTGGAAAGCCTCGCTGTCGCCCGGGAGGAAGGCGGCATTTGATGCGAAGCGATGACAATCCCTGATGAATTTTGACAATGGGTTCGTCACAAGAGAACGCGTATTTTCGGGAATTCAGAAGCCGAGCACGAACCTCGAATACAACGACGGATGGGCTGCAACTCTGCTTGCCACCAGCTTTAGCTGGTGGTCTAAAAGCCCAAACAATACTTGTTTTCGCCGGCTTTAGCCGGCTTCCCGATGGCGCCAAAAGCCCGGCTGAAGCCGGCTAACAACGAGGGGTAATTCTTCTCCGCACCACCAGCTAAAGCTGGTGGCAAACGTTCTTGTCTCGGGCGCCATCGCTAGGAACTGAGTGTCCCTGACGCCAGTTCACAGACGCACCCCTGCCGCCGCATGACCCATCAGCCATTTTTGATATTTCTCTTGCTCATTTCTCGAACCCGCGGGAAGATGACGGTGCATACACCAATGAGGATCGCTCGCCGGCGAACTGCTTGCAGGCTGGAGGGAACGGTTGATGTGTTACAGCGCCGGGCGATCAAGCCTCAATTTCCGCGGAGTAAATACGACCAGGTCCGAGATCAGCGTCAGCCGAAATCAAGGAGTTTTCCCATGTTGAATCTATGGGGACGTCGGTACGGCAGCGATTGCGAGGGCATTCATCGTCGCGGGTTCTTAAAAGTCGGTTCGTTGGCTCTCTCGGGCCTCACGTTGCCGACGCTCATGAAGGTCAGGGCCGATGCGGCCGCCGCAGGGCGGTCGGTCAAAGACACTTCGGTAATTTGGCTTTGGCTGGCCGGCGGGCCAAGCCACATCGAAACGTTCGATCCGAAGATGGACGCGCCGGTTGAGTTTCGCAGCACGGTCGGCGAAGTGGAAACGGCCGTTCCCGGCGTGCGAATCGGCGGTCTGCTGCCGAAAATGGCCCGCTCGGCCCAGCGGATGGCGTTTGTCCGTTCGTTTGCGCACGGCAATTCGGGCCACGCCGGCGGCACGCACTACGTGATGACCGGCACGAATCATCCCCCGGCCGATGCCGGCGCGGCGCCGATCAAGCCTTCGTTCGGCTCTGTCGTGGCGAAACTGCGCGGCACGAATAATCCCCAGACCGGCATGCCGAGCTATGTTCGGCTGTCCGGCGTGTATGCCGACGGGCCGAGTTGGCTAGGCGCCACATACGCGCCGTTTGATACGGGCGGGCAGGCCCGCAACAACATGAACTTGAACCTCAAGCTCGATCGCGTCGGCGATCGCCGGCAGTTGCTGACCAGCCTGGACCGGCTCAACCGCCAGGTCGACGGCAGCGGCCTGATGGCAGGGCTCGACGAATTCGAAGGACAGGCGTTCGATCTGATCCTGGGCAAGGCCAAGCAGGCCTTCGACCTGCAGTTGGAGGATCCTCGCGTTCGCGAATGGTACGCTTCGCCCGGCACGTCGTTGGGCGATCAGTTGCTGCTGGCGCGTCGCCTGTGCGAAGCGGGCTGCGGCTTCGTCACGCTGAATTACACGAACTCATACCAGGCCTGGGACATGCACGAGAAGATCGCGCCGCAGATGCAGCAGGCCTGCCCGCCGCTCGATCACGCCATCTCAGTATTTCTGGAGGATGTGGCGCAGCGCGGCCTGTCGGAGAAGATATTGCTGGTGATCACCGGCGAGTTCGGCCGCACGCCGCGCGTCAACGGCAGCGCCGGCCGCGACCATTGGGGACCGCTCTGCACGCTGGCCCTGGCCGGCGGCGGCCTGAAGATGGGCCAGGCAATCGGCGAATCGTCCGCGAAGGCCGAAGTTCCGAAAAGCGCGCCGATCGAACCGAAGCACCTGATGGCCACCATTTTCCACGTGCTCGGCATCGATCCCCGCGTGCAGGTGCTCGATCAGGCCGGCCGTCCGCAATACCTGTTGCCCGACGAAGCCCAGCCGATCGCGGAACTTGTGTAAGTACGAATCGTCTCTGAGCCAATTGCCGATCACGACTCTGCAACGCGACGCTGTAGCGGAATCTGTGAAGACTCCGAGCGTTTCGTACGGCTCGCAAGATGCCAACGCAGTCTAAACACAATCGCGGCTCCCGAAATCTTCAGAGATTCCGCTACGGTTGGAAGACCGTCGCAGACGCTTTACGGTCCCTGCTCGCCGCCTGATGGCGTGAGCAGGGCCTTCACCGCTTTGGGCGCCGTTGATTCGTCGAGAAAGTGCACGGCGCCGTCCGCCGTCAACACCATGGCTCCGCCAACATGTCGGCTGGAAATGCTCGGCTTTGCAGGATCGTTGACCTGAAAGCTCATCTTGTCGAACTCCAAGTCGCGCGGTTCGGCCCAGTGAATGTCGGAATCGGCAATTTCAACGACGATGACCTGGCGCCTGGCATTGCCTGCTGACTTGCCCGGCTTGCTCCCCCCGCTCGCAGCCTGCGGCCCGACGATCATCACATAGTTTGTGATTCCGCTGCCCACGGGCGCCGTGCTCTCGGGGCAACGGAAGATCGACTCCATCGCGCCGTTGTGGACGGCAAGGCACAGCAGGTTCTTCGCGCTATCCCAGGGCTGGCGACGGTCATATTGCAGGTCGAACGTCTGCGTACCGAGAAAGCTTGCCAGAGCCGTTCGCCAACTGTGCAGCGGTTTTCCGCTGGCATCAGGCACGATGGCCGGGGGAAAACAGCCGTGGACGTCGTGATAGTTAACCAGCGCCAGGCCAATCAACTTCAAGTTGTTCGTGCACGCGGAACGGCGTGCATTGGCCCGCGCCGTGTAGAACGCCGGCAGCATGACCTGGACCAAGACGGCCAGCAACACGCTCAGCGCCACGACCGTCCACAACAGCCGCTGCATGCCGAACTGAAAGCGAAGCGGCCGCGGTGGAGCAGGCGGAAGCTGTGCGTGCGGATCTTCGGACATGCTTCTTAATATCATCGCAATGCGTCAGGGGAACGACCGTGGGCGTTGCATTCGTCGGCGCAACTCCCTAACACCAGGCCATCCATTCAAGGGCCGCGCCGGCAACGCGCGGGGGGCAGGCAGCCAGACAAATGGCGCCGCCGTAGAGATTATACCGCCTACGGTACAGGCCGGGCTCCACGGTTTGGCGGGGCGCTTTTCACAAACATGGTGACCGACCTGTCTGTGGATTGGCTCGCGAATTACTTGACATTTCGCGCAGGGCGCTATTCAATTTCTAAACTGCTAAGTTCTTCTATTTTCCTCGGCAATTCTGCTGTCCTTCATTCCAGGAGCGAGGAGCCATGCGATATCTGCTGAGCTGTCTTTTGTGCGCAATCCTGCTCTGTACTGTGGCCTTCGCCGCGCCCAGATCCAAATTCAAAGTGGGCGACAAGGTCAGCGTCAACTGGGCCGGAAAAAAGACGGGCGAAGTCGTGGAAATCCTGCCAACCGGCTGGTTGAGGGTCAAGGTCAAGGCCGGCACCGGCGTGGAGCAGACGCCCGTGTTTCCGCCCCAAGACGTAGAACTCGTCAAGAAGGGCGGCAAGAGCGGCGACGCCAAGCGGGGCGAATTGCGAACGTGGACCAGCAAGAACGGCAAGTTCCGGATCACGGCCCGGTTCGTCAAGCTCGACGACGATCAGTTGACGCTTGAAAAAGACGACGGCAAGACGGTGACGGTCCCCCTCGACAAAATCAGCGAGTCCGATCAGAACCTGGCGAAGAAGTTCGCCGACAGCGCAGACGATAATCCATTCGCGTCCGAGTCAGACAATCCATTCACGCCCGAACCTGACGGAACCGGAGACGCTGACGAGGGCGAGTTGGCCGAAGGCGACTGGTCGGATGCCCAACCGGTTTTCATCGAAGAGCCGGGCTCGTGGTCGCTGATGCCGGATGCCGCCCCGGTCCCCTCAGGGTCGCTGGCGTCCAAGCCGATCGTGCTCGTGGCGGGCGCCAAGAGCGGCAAGCAGGAAGCGTTCGGCTTCTTTGAGAAAGTCCAGGGATTGATTTTCAATCCTTCGGCGGCGGAAGCCCTGGTCGCCAGCTTCGATAGTCCGCCGGGCGGAACGCCTCTGCTGCGCGTGCAACGCGTCGATCTGGCGAAAGGCAACGCCGAGGCGCCAATCACGATCCCCGCAAAGGTCAAGCCGGTTGCGATCGACCCGTCGGGCGTACGGTTGTTGGCGCGGAGCGACTTTTTCGTCTCGGGCAACGCTCCGGCCGAAGTCAGCGTCTGGGAGCTGGGCGCCAAGAGCGCGAAGCTCGTCAATCGTTGGAGTCCGCACGATCCGAGCAACGTCCATAAGACCGCGCCCAACTTCGCCCAGTTCATCGACTCGGACCACATTGTGACTTCCGAGTTTCCGGGCCGCCTGGCCATGTGGCAAGTCTCCAATGCGAAAGCGATCTACAACCTGGAACTTACCAACGGCGGCGTGCCGGCGATCAGCGCCACGGGCAAGTACCTGGCGGCGCCGGTCAACAACAGCCTGTATATCCTCGAATCTCTGACGGGCAAAACGCTGGCTAAATTGCCCGGCGACCCCGGCACGGTGGGCGGGCTCTCCTTCAACCCCAACGGCAAGCAACTCGCTTGTTTCTCATCACAGCGTTTGATGGTCTGGAACCTGGAAAACGGGGAGCTGTATCGCGATATCTACTTCCCGACGGCCGTGAATACTGACCAGCTTGACTGGGTTGCCGACGGCTACGTGCTGTTGGGCGGTCAGAATCTGATCGATCTCGAGCGGCGCGTCGTCCTGTGGCAGTACCAGCACGACGCCGGCGGCGGCCAGGGATACGGCCAAATGGGCGGGTATTTCTGGTATGTCATTTCGGACCACCGCCGCCAGCAACGGGGCCTGTTTCGCGCCAAGCTGCCCAGCGACGACGCGATGAAAATTGCCGCCAGCCTCAACGCGGAGCAGTTGCTGGCCGTCAAGCCCGGCGTGCAGATCAGCGTGAACGTGACCGTGCAGGGCGATCAGCAAGCCGTACTGCAGAAGTTGACGGAGCAGTTGCAGAATTTGGGTATGACGGTGGCGCCGGGCAGCCGGCTTGTGCTGCAGGCCAATACCGAGCCCGGCAAGACGCAGGAAGTCTCTTACCGGGGCTTTGGCTTTGGCGGCGGCGTCTCGAAAGTGCAAGTAACCGAGCAGATCGCCCGGGTGAAATTTATCGAAGACGGCAAAGTGTTGTGGGAGGCAAAATCGGTCAAAGGCACTCCCCACATCCTGCACATGAAGGAAGGGCAATCGGTGCAAGAAGCCCTGGCGCCGTACCAGCAGCCGAACGTCGAATTCTTTTCGCACGTCCGGTTGCCGCAGTACGTCGCACGCGGTCACGAAAGCGGCGCCTACGGCGCCAGCAAACTCAGCTTCCAGGGCATTCTGCCTTCGCAGGTATCGATGCCCAAGCCGGGGCAGTAGGCCGGAGAATAGGCTTGATGAAATGAGCTTGGCTTCTCGGCAAGCGCAACGCGATTGAGCATGCCGAGGAGCGAGCCGCCCGGGCGGCGGCGCCGTCGATGAGAATGTCGAGATGGCGTCCTCGTCGCTGATTGAGCTGCGCAGCGGCGCGTGGCAGAATAAACGCATGTCAAATCGAAATGTGTTTATCGGCATCGGGATCGGCTGCGGCGCGATGCTGCTGCTGACGGTGATGTGCGGCGGCGCCGGGTTCTTCTTTATGCGCTCGGCTTTCTCCGCGTCAGGCGAAATCTCGCGAATCACGGACGATGTGATTCGGTCGATGAACGACGGCTCGTTTGCCGAAAGTTACCAGACGCAGTTGGCGCCCGAATGCCGTCAGGCGACGTCGCTGGAAGCTTACGAGCGATTAGCGGACCAGATTCGCACGCAGCTCGGTCCCCTTCGCTCCAAAAC
>DASZUP010000504.1:0-18483 GCA_035547635.1 Pirellulales bacterium | reverse complement strand
ATTTCGGCGGCGGCCTTGTTGGTAAAAGTGACGGCCAGAATCTGCCCCGGCCGCGCCCCGCGCTTGATCAACTCGGCGATACGGTAGGTCACGACTCGGGTTTTGCCCGTGCCGGCGCCCGCCAGCACCAGCAAAGGGCCGGAGAGCGTATGGACGGCTTCACGCTGTGGGGGATTCAGGTCAGGCGGCATAGAGCCCCGCATAGTAAGAATTCCCCGCCGCCTTGGCAATCGGCCCGCACAAGCGGAACCGCAGCTCACGCAGCGCGAGGATCAGAAGTAGGGGGAACCACTGATCTTCACTAATTGGCACTAATTTCACATGGCCCTTCTTTCTGGATCAGTGAAGATGAGCGGAGATTAGTGTTCCCTTTCTTCTTCTTGGATTTGAACCGCCTTCGGCAAGAAAGCGAATGGAAGCTGACGGCAAGCGAAAGCCTTGACTGAGACTGGACTTATATTGCTTACTCCGGTAACCTATAAGCGGTTGCCGATAACATTGAAGCGTGCGCCGACGATGGTCTGCGCGCGGCGACCGGACGATCACGCCTTAGAAGACCTGCCGAAGCAAACTTGCACCCCTCTCAGGTGAGCGATGTTAGACATCCTGGGCTCGACGAGAAAACTGTGCGGCGGAATGACTCGCCGCGACTGGCTGCGCGTGGGCAGCTTGGGGCTGGCCGGGTTGACGCTGCCCGACATGCTGCGGCTGCAAGACGCTGCGGCCGCGGCCGGCGAGTCGCGGCCGCGCACGTTCGGTAAAGCCAAGAGCGTGATCCTGATTCATCTTTATGGCTCGCCGAGCCAACTGGAGACTTTCGACCCGAAACCGAACGCTCCCGAGGAAATCCGCGGCGAGCTGAAGCATATTCCTTCCAGTCTGCCCGGGCTGGACGTCTGCGAGTTGCTGCCGAACACGGCCAAGGTGATGGACCGTTGCACCGTGCTGCGGTCGCTGACGCACCCGTATCCGTTGCACGGAGTGGCATTTGCGCTGACCGGCGTGCCGATGATCGACGTGGCAATGGAATTGAATCCGCGCGATCCGCGGCTGTGGCCGTTCTTCGGCTCGGTCGTCGACTATATCGATGCGAAGGATCCGGCGCGGCAGGGGCCCCGGACGGTGCCGGCCAATGTGGCGCTGCCGTGGCAGCTCAGCAGCCGGCGCGTGGGCGAAGTGCCGCGGTCTGGACCCTACGCCGCGTTTCTGGGGGGCGAGTACAACCCGGTCTGGACTGATTTCATCGGCGAAGCCACGAAATCCCACATCAAGACCTTGGGCGAGAAGACCTACACGGACAACGATCCGTACATCGGCATCAAGGACGAGAGCTACTTCGTCGTGCCTTCGGCCTCGTCGTTGCAAGACGGCATGACGCTGGACCGGCTGAATCAGCGCCGCTCGCTGATGGAGCAACTCGATCAGGCTCGCGCCGACCTGGCCCATACGGCCAGCGGCAAGCAACTGGGTCGCTATCGGGGCATGAGCTACGACCTGCTCGGTTCCGACGCCTTGCGCACGGCGCTCGACGTGCGGTTGGAGCAAGGCTCGACGCGCGCGCTGTACGGCGACACTCTGTTCGGCCAGGGCTGCCTGGCCGCGCGGCGGTTGGTCGAGGCGGGCAGCCGCGTCGTGAGCGTATTCTGGGATGAGTACGGCCTGGCCGGCAGCGGCTGGGATACGCACTGGGATCACTTCCCCCGCATGCGCAAGGAACTTTGCCCGGGACTCGATCAAGGCTGGTACGGCCTGATCACCGATCTCGATCAGCGCGGGCTGCTCGACGACGTGCTGGTGGTTTGCACCAGCGAGCACGGCCGCACGCCCCAGTTGAGCAAGGCTCGCAACGGCGGTCGCGGGCACTGGTCGCGCGTCTACTCGTCGATCGCCGCCGGCGCTGGGGTCAAACGAGGAGACGTGGTCGGCGCTTCGGACAAGCACGGCGGCGACGTCGCCCATCGCCCCATCAGCCCGAAGGATCTGCTGGCCACGATGTACCACTTGCTCGGCATCGATCATCACACGATCGTCCACGACGCCTTGGGCCGGCCGTTGCCGCTGGTCGAAGGCCGAGTGATCAGCGAGATGCTGTCTTAGGACGGCGAACTAGACTGGCAATCGCCCGCCGTTGCCGGGCCGATGAATGTCGGCGACAAGTTGTCCGGATTTAAAGACCGAGACCACGCCGGTCGATTCGGAGATCACGACGGCGGCGGCGCCGGTCGAAATGGTGATGGCGGCGGCGGCGGCATGCCTGGCGCCCAGGCCCTTCGGCAAGTTCGGGGCGCGGGCCGTGGAAAGCAAGTGAGCGCCGGCTGACAATACGACGCCGTCGCCCCGGACGATGAACGCGCCGTCGATTGCGGCGAATTCCTTGATCGTCTCTTCCAATCCCGGGTCGAGAATGTTGCACTCGCTTTCCGGGTAACCGTGAAACGGATTCAGCACCAGGCTGTGCGAGCGCTCCAGCACCCGAGGCGTGTCTCCGACGACAAAGATGGTGCCGATCGGGCGCCCTTCGCGCCCCTCGACCGCCAGTTGCGTGGCGAGCGTCAGCGTTCGTTCGAAGACCTCCGGCCGCACGTCTTCGCCGATGATCGACGTATCAATCGGCCGGAACAACTCCGGTTCGGTTTCCAGGTTGAGAATCGACAACGTATCAATGACGTCGGAGCCGTCGATACCGGCCAGGCAGACTACGCTGCCGCCGCGTTGCAGCAACCCCTTGGCCAGAGAAACCAGCAGCGCCATTTTTACCTGGCCGGCGCGGGTCATCGGCACGTCCGGCACCGTCACCCAATTGCAGGCTGGGCAGCCTTCGAGATGCGGCGGGCCATCCTGCGAACGGGTGATCATGATCGTGCGGAAGTCGACCTCTTGCAGCAACTGCAACAGCTCTTCCGCCTCGGCAATCGCATCGGCGTAAATCAATACGGCCCGAGCGCCGATTTCCCGGGCCACGGCCCGAGCGTGCTGCACGGTGCAGCGAGTGACAGCATCCATCTTCGTCGGTTCCTGGTGACGAAACGCCCCTCATAGTGCGGGCGGACGATCCAGCGCGGCCTCATCGCGAAGGAGCATCTGTCCGGAGCAGTTTTGCGCAATACTCGATGCGAGGGGCACGGTATTTCTCCCTACGAGACGATCGTGCGGCCGGTTGCTTTACAATTCCGCAAGTTACCGAGCGAAGACACGGCCGCAACGCCTCGGCTCGCCGTTCCGAATTTGTCGTTTTCCTCGTAATTTCCCGGCAATTCTCCGCGCGGGCACTCCCCTCCGGCAGCCGCGAACCGCCGCCCCGCATCCGGCATGGTATCGACGTCGAGCCGTTCCGGACAGACGGAATTCTCCGCTTAGCACGGTCAAAACGGGGCCCGTCGCCCTGGCGGTCTTTCCGTGCTAGACTCGGCGACGGAGGCGAACCCGGATGATTTATCAGCCGATACCAACCCGAAGCGTCAGCAAGGTGGAAAAACGAGTTTGCCTTGCTGACGCTGCGGGTTAGTGTCGCGCGCTCGCGCCACTCGATCTCTGCGCTGATAAATTACCCGGACGAAGCAGTTCGTCCTCCTCCACTGAAACGCGGTCTGATAAGGAGCTTGTCATGCGATGTCCGAATGCCGGCTTTCGAGTATGCGTTGCCGGGCTGCTGGCGGCTGCCTGTTGCCAAAGCGTTTCAAAGGCCCGTGCGGAACCAGCCGAGCAGGCGAACGTCAAATGGACGAGCCTGTTCGATGGCAAAACACTCGGCGCCTGGAAGTCGAGCGAGTTCGGCGGCACGGAAGATCTTGAGGTCGAAGACGGAAAGCTCATCATCGGCTTTGCCGACGGTTGCAACGGCGTCACCTGGACGAAGGAATTTCCCAAGCTCGACTATGAGCTCAGTCTCCAGGCCATGCGCGTGGATGGAACGGACTTCTTCTGCGGGTTGACGTTCCCGGTCGGGTCGTCGCCGTGCAGTTTGATCGTCGGCGGTTGGGGCGGCAGCGTGGTCGGTCTTTCAAGCCTGGACGGACAAGACGCCGCTCATAATGAAACGACGCAGTCGATGGGCTTCAAGCAAGGCGTCTGGTACCGCATCCGGCTGCGCGTGACGGGCGGACGGATTCAGGCCTGGATCGACGACAAACCCATCGTGAACGTCAGCACCAAGGACCGCAAGCTCTCGATCCGCCTGGAAGTCGAGCGTTCCAAGCCGTTAGGCATCGCCACGTGGTGTACGACCGGCGCTGTTCGCGATATCAAGTACCGCAAACTCTCCGACGAAGAAATCAAGGCGGCGAAGTAGCGGCGCCGGGCGTTTGTCTAACTGCCGGCGCCTTCCGTCGCGTCCAGCTCTTCTAACAGCCCGTCCACGTTGATTCCGCCGGCTCGCGCTTGCTGGAACAGCAGCCGCGCTTGCTGGCGGTCGCCGTCCGGATCAACTGCTTGAAATGCGCCGAGCACCGCGGGGGAGACGGGGTTGTCTTTGTTCAGCCACCGCGAGGCAAGCGTGAGGGCCAGTTTGGCGGGCATCTTGGTAGTCTGATACTCGCGGTTGCGACCGGCGACGCGAACCACGATCTTCTCGGCCGAAGCTTCGACGATGCTGACTTCTTCTCCCTGGACGTCGAGCGATTCGCCTGCCTGGAGCGAAGGGAGCGTCTCTCGCACCGCGTTCCAGAACTCGCCGATCCGCAACGTCAGAAGTTGCAGTCGATCGACTTTAGCCAGCGACTCGCGCGAGGTGGCCTCCAGAGTCGCCTGCGCGAGTTCGATTTCCGCCCCCGCAAGATCACGCTTAGCAAGCGCCTGGCGGGCTGCGTTTAACGCCTTCTCAACGGCCGCCTTGTCTTCCGGGATCTCCGCGGGCATCTCCGATTCCTCCGGCATCGCCGCCGAGGCGGATGCCGCCTTGTTCGCATCCGAGGCGGGGGCGCCCGGTTTCTCGCCTTCCATCGCTTCAGGCTTCATGCCCTCGGGGTTCTCGTTCGGCTTGGGCGAATCGGTCATGTTTTCGCCATTCCCGTCCGGCTGAAACAGCTTCTCTTTCGAGCCGCCAGAATTGGCGCCGCCCGGGGCGGACTGGTCCGAGGCCATTTTGGGAGCGATTACCGGAGCAGTGCGTTTCGGCGACGGCGCCACCGCGTCCGAGCGACGCTGGCCCGTTGACGTTGCTTGCGTCGCCGGAGCGGACTTGCCGGCGGCAGGGCTCGGCGCGGGATGCGCCGGAGAAGGTTGCGAGCCGCCGCCATTCGGCGCGCTGGGTTTATTTGCAGCAACCTGGGCCCCGGCATCCGACTTGACGAAATAGATCACGCCGCCCACCACGACTGCTCCGGCGACCGTCAGTCCGACGAGCATCGGCACAGGCGACGATCGCTTTCGTCCCGCCGTTCTTGAAAGGGGCGACGAGGGCCCAGACGGGAGCGAAGCAATTTCAGGATCGGGCTGGATCTCGACCGGCGCCTGTTGAGGCGCCGCGGCGGCAGGATAGCCGCCCGCCGGATAACTCGGCGCCGCCTGCGGCGGATAAGCTTGCTGATGCGGATAGGCTTGCTGACCGGGATAAGGTTGGGCCGCTTGCGGGTAAGGTTGGCCGTATGGATAAGCCTGAACAGGTTGCGGACTTCCGCCCGCCGGATAGGCCTGCGGATAAGGCTGGCCATAAGCTTGCGGCGCGTGGCCTGCCGCAGGCGGCGTCGGCGGGTAGGAAGCAGCCATACCCGGCGGCGGAGGCTGGTGCAAAGGCGGTCCGCCAGCCGGCGCGTTCGGCACGGGCGGTTGAACGAGCGTGGCCGTCGGTTCCGGAGCAGCCGGCGGCAGCGGACCGGCGGAAGGCGGCAGCAAGTCATCGGCCGACGGTTGGGGCGCCGGCTTTGCCTGCGGCTGCGGGCGGTTGGGCGCGGAGCCCTGCTTGGCCTTTATCCGGGCGGCCAGTTCGGCGTCGTATGCCTTTTTGGTGGTCGGCGTGAGCAAGACGACCCGCGCGTTCGAAAGTTCCGTGGCCACCTTTTGCGCTAGCGCGCCGTGCTCCCCTGCCATGTGGGGATTCAGCCGCGACATCTGCCGGCGAAAGCCTTCAGCGATTGCTTCTCCGTTGGCCTTAGCGGGCGCAACGCCAAGCAACTCGTAATGCGTTGGCGTGGAAAAACGGGATTCCACGCCCAACCAGGCGCGGTACGGATTAAATGCGGTAGCCATAGGATGGCCCCTTCTGGTTCCGGTCAGTCGACGTTCAGCCATCTAACTCAAATGTAGGCTTCTAATTATGGCGAAAGGGGACGTTGGTGACAACATCTGCCCGTTGCGGCGTGCTGCGGTCTGCGTTCGAGGAAACCGGCTGGCCCGCCCCGCTTCCGTTTCCGCCCACTCAGTTTGTTTACGGCACAAATCTACAGCGCGTAAGATTCGCCGTAAGTCGATCGTTATTTATCGGTTGCGCTCCGGAAGGCTCTTACGTAGCGTCTTGCACCGTCTGGCGGCTCAGAATCGCTTCGCAAGCAGTTCGTCGCGCGCACGCCGAACTTGCGTGGCTCTACCGGAAAACTTGCGTTTTTTTTTGCGAAGCTGCCAGCCTTAGACGCACCAGCAGCAGCCAGGTTCCCAACTTGTGACGCGCGAGCGCATCGGCGTACCAGGTAGGTCTGGCCCGCTCCTCGCTACCAGGAGCGGGCCATCGAGCGGAAACGCCGAGCGAGGATTCAATTCGGTCCGACCAGGACGAACGTGCCCCAGTAATAGGGGCTCTTCCATTTCTCCTGCTGCCGGACCCAGCGCTTGGCGGCGTGCAGTTTGGCGGCGTAGTCCGTCGGCTCGCCTTTCTTTTCCGACTGCGCCACGCCGGAGCAGAAATAACTGATCAGGCTGGCCGCCGCCTCGTCGTCCACCAGCCAGTTGCTGGCTACTACCCGCCGAGCGCCGGCCGCCAAAAAGCCCCGAGACAGAGCCCACGTGCCTTCGCCCTTTTGCTGCGGGCCGTAGTTCGTCTCGCAGGCGCTGAGGATCGCCAACTCGCAGCTGCGCAGATCGAGGTTGTAGATCTCCGCCAGCGTCAGAAAGCCGTCGTCGGCCGGGTTCGCCGCGTCCTTGCCGGGGGTCAACGCCAAGGCGCCGAACAGATTGCCGTATGACTCGTCCGCCAGCCCGTGACAAGCCAGATGGACGACCTCGCGTCCTTTCACGTTCAAACGGACGTTGGCTTCCGTGGCCTCGGCCCCCAGTAACTTGCCGACGGCGATCCCGCTCTTGCTGAAATCGTCAACGACCCATAGCGCTTCGGTCCCCGAGTAAGGCAGACGTGCAAGTTCGCCTCCGTGACGGCGGTAGCGCGACCGCGCTGAAAAGTCTGCGCCGGCGCCGAGTTTCGAGGCAGCCGCTTGGGCCGCGCCACTGGCGGCGGGGTACGCGGGATCTGCCACGGTCAGGACGGGTTTGACGTTGCTGGGCGTCGCCTCCGCCTCACGCTCCGCCAGGTTGTAGACGACCGTCGCCGAAGGACCGTAAACAATTGGTGGAGCAACGTCGAACAGATATCGCGGATCGGACCGTTCCTCCACCACCAGCGCCTCGAACGGAAGCAAGGCCAACGGGCCGTCGGGGACGATCACCAGTTGGTTGAACGTCCCGCCGATCGCCAACTTGCGGCTCTCTTCGGGGAGGAGAATCTTCCAGAGCGCGGCCAACCGCGCCGTGGCCTGGGCGGCCGTGTCCGGATTGGCAAGCAACTTCGTGAGCGACGCGCCGGAGACGGTCAGCAACGATTGCAGCCGGGCCGGAGTGATCGGACCCGGCTCGACTCCCTGAGCCAGCGCCAGTTCCTTGTCGACCGCAAGAGTAATCAGCCTGGCTGGCTCGTGTGGAGCAACCGCCAGCAAGTAAAGCTGGTTGTCGCCCGAGTAATACCGCAACAGCAGCGCATTGCGGGCCGCGAGCCAGGCCTGCACTTTGTCGAGAGCCGCCGGCGCGAAATCCTTCCCCGACGCCAGCCGCAACGCCGGGCTGGCGCTGCGGATCGCGTCATACGCTTGTTCGGCCGCGTCGCGCGCCTGCTTCAGTTTCTGTTCCAGGCTGGTCCGCTGTTGCTGGCGCGCTTCGGCAGAAATCCCTTCGCGACCTTCCAACTGCCGCAACTGACGTTCGAGATAAGTGACTCGAGAGCGGGCGGCAAAATCGCGTTCGCGCAGCGCGGCCGCCTCCTGCGGCGGCAGCCCGGAGAGCAGATCGCAGCCGGCGGCGTTGATCTGGTCAACCAGCGCACGCGCCTGCGAGCGCTCCATGGCCTCGAAAGCGGCGGGCAGATCGTTCAACGCATTCTGCCAGGCGACCATCGTTTCAAAGGCCGAACCGAATTGGGCAAAGCCCACGGCGCGCTCCCGCTCGGCGCCGGAGAACCTGGTGCGTTGCTCTTCAGCCAGCCGCATGGCTTCCCGCAGGTCGGCCACTGCCTCGCTCTTCCGCTGCCGGAGCCATTCCAACGAGGCTCGGTTCATGTAGCCGTGATAGCGCGTCGACGCGGAGGCGCCGGAATGCTCCCAGATGGAAATCGCCCGATCTACGAGCGGTTCCGCCTCCGCGTACTTGCCTTCGGCCCTGTAGAGCCAGCCGAGATTGTTGAGCACGACGGCCACGTCCGGATGATCCGGACCGAAGCTCTTCTCGCGGATTGCCAATGCCCGGCGGAACAGCGTTTCGGCCTCGGAATTCTTCCCCTGTGCTTTCTTCAAGAGTGCCAGATTGTTGAGAAATTCGGCCACCCGCGGATGTTCGGCGCCCAGGCTCTTTTCCTGAATTCCCAAGGCTCGCTCATAGAGCGGCTCGGCCTGTGCGAGATTTCCTTCGCGTTTGTACAACAGCGCCAAGTTATTGAGAGTCAGCGCCACGTCGGGATGATGGGAACCGAGACTTCGTTCCTGAATCTTCAAGGCCCGCTGAAAAAGCGCTTCCGCTTCAGCAAACTGCCCTTGATCCAGATACAAAGTGGCGAGGTTGTTAAGAGCGGCGGCGACTTCGGGACCATTGGGACCGACATTCTTTTCCCGTATCTTCAACGCGCGCTCGAGCAGCGGCTCGGCGTCGGCATACTGACCTCGAGAGCTGTAAAGGACAGCCAGGTTGTTCAGAGAGTCGGCGATCGCAGCGTGGTCGGGCCCCAAGCTCTTTTCTCGAGACTTCAACACTTGTTGGAAAAGCGGTTCGGCGGCGGCGGAGTCGCCGAGCGTGAAGAAAAGAACGCCCAGGCTATTGAGCGTCGTGGACACGAGAGGGTGCCCGACGCCGAAGTTCTTCTCCCAAATCCGCAGGGCGCGTCGATAGAGCGGCTCGACTTCGGAGTACCTCCCCATCGTATCGTAAAGCATGCCCAGCGTGACAAGTGACCGAGCCACGTCGGGATGTTCAGGGCCCAGGCTTGTTTCCCGAATCGTCAACGCGCGCAGGAACAACGCCTCGGCCGCGGCGTACTCTCCCAACTCCGTACGTTGAATTCCCAGGTTGTTGAGGTAGGCGCCTGCCATCGGGTGCTGCGGGCCAAGACGCTGCTCCGAAATCTTGACGGCCCGCTCCAGCAGCGCAGCAGCTTCGACGTGTTTCCCCTCATCGCCGTAGAGCAGCGCCAGATCATTGAGTGATTGGGCCACTGCCGGATGGTTGGCTCCAAGATTCCTTTCTCGAATTCTGAGGGCGCGCTGCAGCAGCGGCTCCCCTTGAGCGTACTTGCCCTGCTCTCGATACAAGCTGGCCAAACTATCCAGGGCATTGGCCACGTCGAGATGGTCGGGCCCGAGCGCCTGCTGCCAGATCTTCAGGGCTCGCTGGTGCAGCGGTTCGGCGGCAGCATACTTCCCTTGCGCGCCGTACAACAAACCCAGGTCGTTGAGCGTCCATGCCAGGGCGGGATTGTCGGGACCGAGCGTCTTTTCCTGAATTCTTATGGCGCGTTGAAAGAGCGGTTCCGCCGTAGCGTACTTTCCCTGCATGCGGTACAGCTTGGCGAGACTATAGAGGGATTGGGCGACGCTGGAGTGATCGGCGCCGAAGCTCGCTTGACGGATCTTCAAGGCTCGCTGATAGAGCGGCTCTGCCAGGGAGTACTTCCCCTCTGCGGTATAGAGCATGCCCGCATTTTCAATCAACGAGGCCAGGTTGGCGGGCTGGTCTTTGAACGCACGTTCCCCTCGTTGCAGCAACTCTCTGGCCAATGGCTCCGCTTGTGCGTATTTCCCCGCCTCGTACAGAGTCTGGACTCGCTTGTGAAGAGCGATGAGATCGTCTATTTCATCGCCGCGCGCCGGCAATGCCGCCGTAGTCCAAAACACGGCCGCGATGGCCGCAAAAGATGCCAAGGCGCCGCCGCACGCTCGTCGAACGTCTATTCCGCTCATCGTTCACTCCTAATATTTGCCTCGCCCTTGCACTGACCGCCGGGAAGTCCTCCATCAAGCGATCACTCCCGCTCTATTCCTTCGTCGACAAAATGAGACAATCGCTCCCCGCGCTGCTGAAACGAACGAACTGCTCTTGCCCGACATGATCCCTTGGTCAATGCAACTGGCTGCGGACTTCCGGAGCATCAGCGTCGACGTAGCGAATATGGACCACGCCCAGCAGGTTGCCCGGCACGTAATCGTGCGCCTTGCCGATCGCCTCGGCGCGTTCTTCGCCGGCGGCGGTGCCCAGCGCGCCGCGCGGCCGCGCTTTCGGCGCATAGAAGGCGGCCGTGATCAGGCCGACCTGGTCCGTGAATTTCTGCCGGGCGGCAAGCGACTGGTCGGCGTCGACCACCGTGAACTGCTTCAGCTTGCCTTGCGGCCCGACTTGCGTGACGAAGCCTCGCACGGCCATGACCCGGGCAATCCTGGGGTCCAGTTCCCAATGCCGGGCTCGGTCGAGATCGACCCGCTTGGCAATCGCGACGGTCGTCACGCCCTTGGTCGTTTCTTTTTCCGGCAGCGTATTCAAACCATCCACCAGCAGCCGCAGCAGGACGGTCCGGCCGCTGTTGTTTTCCAGCCAGATTTCGTAGACCTCGCCCTTGCGCATAGGCACGAAATAGTCGTTGCCGCGGAAGAAGCCTTTGCGCTCCTGGCCGTCGATCATCAACTTGACGCGGTAGGGAAACTGGGAATCGAGCAGTGGATGCGGCCCCTCGGCCCGTTCGTCGAGCCGCTGGACCAGTTGGTCCTCGGCAGACGCCTGTTCGCCCGTGGCAAGCTCGGGACGGCGATCCTCGGGCCGCACGGCGACGCTTCTTCCCAGCATGGCCCATTCGCTTTCGTTCAATGCGGCCGTGCCGCCGACCACGCCCGCCAGTTCGTCGCTGGCGGTTTGCACCAGCTTGCACTGCACGTGGACGATACGGCCCGAACGGCTGCGCAATGTGCCGAGCGCCAACACGGGCATGTTTCCCGCGTCCTTGGACAACTGGCGCAACTTGGACGTCGAGCCGAGATCGGCCACGCCAAAGCCTTGCTGCTGGAGCGCCGTTCGCAAGCGGTGCTCGTCAACCAGGGCGAACTTGCCGTTGGCGAAATCTTCAAGCTGGCGCTGCAGTTCGTCGCTGCAGTACTTGCCCAACAGTCCATAGTCGGCGCCCAGCAGCTCGCCCAACCGGGTGTCGTTGGTGAATTCCAGCACGCCGACGCGCTGGAACTTCTTCTCGCGGATCGAGTCGGCCAGCAACTCTCCCATGTCGGCCAGCATTTCGCGCAGCCGCTGCGGACGCAAATGCACGACGACGGGCACGTCGAGCGTACCGGGACGCACGATGCGCACCGGATCCTGCTTCAGCGGAAACCAGGCCTCGGCCGTTTGCCGCACGCTGCGCGAGAGATACTTATAGAGCTCGTCGATGTCGACGTTGCCGTCGCCGTCCAGGTCGGCGTGCCCCTTGAGCCCTTGCTTGAGCCAATAACTGAACAGGGACTGTTCCTTCTCCTCCCAGATCTGGCTCTTCTCATCGGCCGTCGAACTGGCCAGCGTGACGACCCCTTCCAGGTTGTGGAACGCTTGCCCCAGCACCTCGGCGGCGACGCCCTGCGCGCTTTCCTCGCCTTTCTCCGAACCGGCATGGCACGCATCGAGGATCAATAGTTTGAAAGTGGCCCGGCAGGCGGCGATCTGTCCGCGCAACCATTCGATGGGAATGCCGGTGGCCGCCGGATCTGCGGGATCGACGTCGCGGGGCGCCAGATACGCTTTGCCCTGCGCGTCGCGAAAACCGTGGCCGCTGAAATAGACGATCACCTTGTCATCAGGGCCCGCCTTCCCGAGCCAAAGCGGCAACAGACGCAGTAAATTCGCTTTATCGGGCCGCAACGCAGGGTCCGGAGCGTCGTCGGTAATTTGGAGAATGCCCTCCGGATCAAAGCCGCCGCGAGCCTGCAAGGTGTGGGCGATTTGAACCACGTCATTGGCGGTGAACCGCAACGGCGAAGCGCGCTGATATTTCTCGACGCCAATCAGGATGGCCCACTGCCGGGCCGACGCCGCTTCTTCCTGGGCCGGAAGTTGGGCCGGGCTGATCGTGAGCAACGACGTCAGCATAACGAACGGAACGGTTACCGTCAGTTTGGAGTAAGTTTTCATGGCTCGCCTTGCGTCGCCGTTACGGCTTGAAGATGGGCATCTGCGTGCAAAGATTTACAAGCTGGGCGTGTTGCAGCGGGAGCCGCTCTTTGCCGGCCGCCACGCGCTGGTCGTTGAGTTGGCGAAACTCATCGGAAGCGAAGTAGCCATTCATTCCCGACGAGGTCCAATCGTATGCCTGCTGAAGGTCCAACGGGGCCTGGGCCTTGCCCAACGCACCCGCGAGGAACGACGTCATCAAGCCGAGCCGCGTCTGGAGTCCCTCGTGCGAGAGTTCCCGCGCGCCGCTGGCCGCAAACAAGGCCGTTTCGCGCTGGCCGATGTCTTTGAGACGGGTCAACTCGCGATCGAGAAAATCGAAACCTTCGCCGCCCGCCGCGGATTGCAACGTCTTTTCTTGCGTTGCGAACCCGCCTGAAAAGCAGATATCAAGAATCACGACGATTTGCCGTCCGTCCAGATACTGCAGCCAACGGCCGAACAGGTCGTCCGAGACGGCGCTGGCCCGCACCATCAATTCCGGCCCGCGTTTGAAATCGCTCTGATACAGCTTGTACATCTCGCTCACGCGCCTCGCCAGCGACGCGTCGAGCGCGCCGGATTGCCGCTTTTCCAGCAGCGTCTTGAGCGCAGCAGGCGACATCACATCGTGCGGCAGCAGCACTTCGTCGACGCCGTCGGCTTCGTCGCCGTTGTCGTCGGGACTTTGGGCGCCGTGGCCGGAAAAGTAGATAAAGACGGTATCGCCCGGCTTAGAAACCGACGGCAACCAGCGCGTGATCGCATGCTCGAGGTTGGCTCGCGTCGCATTTTGATTGAGATTGACTCGCACGTCGTCCATGCGGCCGACTTTCTGAAACAGGCTGGCCATCAGCTTCGCGTCTTCCGCGGGGTAATTCAGATTCATACCGTCGCCCTGAGCAGCTTTGATTTCCGCGTTGAACTGGTACTCGGCCACGCCAAAGAAGACGCCGAATCGCCGAAGCTTGGGCTCATAGGGCGTCTGCGGGCGGGCGACCGTCATAATCTCCAGTTGCTGCTCGACCCACTGAATCGGCGCCTGCCGGCTCAGCTCTCGGCCCAACTCTTTCACCTGCTCGTCGGAAACGGGGTTGAAAACCGACTTCCGCAGGCCGGCGTCGGCCAGGCTGTCGAGCGGCTTGCGAGACGCGATGACCTTGACCGTCTCCTTGCCGTACGGCGCTCCCACCTCCCAGCGAAACAGATCATCCGAGGCGGGAATCGGCGTTTCGACGCCGGCTTTCACGTGGTTGTCGCTCTGCACCGAATTCGGAAAAATCTGATAGGTCTTGCCGTCGGCCTGGCGATACACGACGTATACGTACGCATCGATTTCGCACTGCACGCGCAGGCCGAGCGTCTCGGCCTCGTAATAGACGCCCGACGCATGGTCGCAAGCAGCCCGCACGTAAAAACTCGGTTCCTGCTGCTGGATTTGTTCCAGCGGACCGGTTGTTTGCGGATGCGAGGCGTCGACTTGGACCGGCGGCGGCTGGCTGGCCGCGGGTTGGGTTTCTGCAGAGGGTTGAATTGCAGTGGGGGGCGTACCCGCCAGGGGAGAAGTTGAAGTCGGTGGCGCGGGCGGCGGCTGCGAGGCGGAAGATTCCGTGCCGGGCGGCGGCTCCCGGTAGGGCTTTCCGTCCTGGTAGAGTTCCAGACGCCGCTGGTAAGCTTCCTTCTCATTCTGGAACGCCGCGTCGAGCGCCTCTCGCTGCGTCTCCACGGCCTTTTCGAAGTCGCCCGTCTCCGCATACGCAGCGGCCAGCGCCGCCAGCGCTTCGGAGTCAATCCAGTCGCACAAGTCGCCCGCCTTCAAAGCCAGTTCGATCGCCCGCGGTCCGTTGCGAATTGCTGCGTCAGGGCAACTCGCCAGCAGCAAAGCCGCGTCGGTAAAGGCAAACCATTCTTCGGGATCAAGACGCATAGCGGCTTCATAGTCGGTCAGAGCTTCGGCGTATCGTCCCACTCGCTGCCGGCACTCGCCTCGCCCCAGACGCAGACGCCCATCGGAGTCTTTGTCCCGAATGGCAATCTCGAAATCGGCGATCGCCCGTGCGTACTTCCCCTTGTTGCGCCAGGCCTGGGCTCGGTCCGCGAACTCCTCGACGTCGCGGGGTTGAAAGGCGGCCAGATCCGCCTCGGCGGCGGAACTGAGCAGCAGCTCGCCCTCGGACATATCAATCAGACCAAACGCGCCGCCTTGGCCGCCTTGATCCAGCTTCCGTGCGCGGCGGTAGTCGAAGTACGCGTTGAGATATTCCTTCTTTTCCTTATAGGCGTCGCGCCGCACGCGATAGAGCGAAGGCAGGCGCGGATCGCGCCGAATGCCTTCCGTGGCAAGGGAGATCGCCCGATCTGCATCTTTTTTCTTCAGCCAGGCTCGCGCTGCGCCCGCGTAGTAGAAGGCATCGTCCGGGGCAAGCCGGATGGCTTGCTCGTAATCGGCCAACGCGCGATCCGGATTGTCCTTGGAAAGCCAGATGTTTCCGCGGCCTTCATAGTATGCCGGCTCCCGGGGCGCCAGCCGCAAAGCCTGTTCAGCGTCGCGCAGGGCCTGGTCGAGTTGTGCCGCGGAATTCGAGCTCCGAAACGCTGTGGCGTTCAAGACGACGGCGCGGCGGTGATAGGCTTCCGCATCGCTCGGGTTTTGCCGAAGGCGCGCGCTGAAATACTCATAGCCATGATCCAGAGGCGTCGCCTCGCTCTTGCGGATCCAGCCTTCGATCCCTTCTCCGGTGTGAATCCAGAGCCAATCGCCTTGCACTTTTCTGACGTCGACCAGCAGATCCCTGGTTTTGCCGACTATCCGCTCTCCGACGCGCAACTCGGCGCCGCCGGGCGCCGTGATAATGGACTTGATAACGACCGCGTTCTGAGGCCAGAGGTCGTCTGCCGCCGCGGCCGCGAATGCGCACCAGTTCCAGGCTGCGACTGCGAAGACGACCGCGTACGAAGGCTTCATCGAGAGCATGGTTATCTAAGCCCTTGCGATAGATGGTCCACACAGCCGGGCGGCACGACGCAGCCGCAACCGCGCTTTGGCAGGATGCAAACGCGGCGCCAGTCGTCATTTCGGCCGCGCGGCGCGTGTCGTGCGGCCGACAGCCGCTCAGGCGCGTGCTTTCGAGGGCATTCCCGTGCGATCCAGCACGCTAGAGCACATGGCGCTTCGCGCCGGAATTGCGGTGCGGCATGCGTCGGTTGCAATGCTTAACGCGTTTGACCGCGTCAACTCCGCTTCGCAGCCAGCGGTACAAGAAGTGCAATCGCGAAAGGTGCAGAACTTCAACAGGCCGGCGTCTTGCGAAACCGGGAGCTGCGAGGGAGCAACCGCCGAGGTCGCCTTGGATTTGCATTGCTGGGTCGCCGATTCGGCGGCAGATTCGCCACAGACAAACGAGGATTCGCGCCGCGTCACTCGCCGTGTGCTTCCGTAACCCTTCGGAGTCCGCCCCATGAACGGCGCCCGCACTGCCTTAGTCGTCGTGCTGGTTTTGGCTGCCGCCAGCTTGCCGAATCCGTCGAACGTCCGCGGCGATGCACCGGCAAGTTCCCTTGTGCCTGAGGATACCTGCATCCTGGAATTGGAACTGCCGGCCGGTGCGACGACGAGCGTCGATGGCCGCGATTACGGCGACAAGCGACGGTTGGAATTCAAACCGCTGAAGCGAGGCCAGATCTATGCGTCAAAACTCACGGTTCGCTTCCGCGACGGCAGCCAAGCATGGCGTCAATTGCTGTTGAAGGGCGGCTGGCGCGTGCCTCTGGCCCTTGCAACCCCCGGCGGCGAGAGACCGGAATTGATGATTCAGACGGGCCACTCGGCTCAAATTCAATCACTGCAGTTTAGCCCGGACGGGCAGTACCTGTTGAGCGGCGCCGGCGACAATTGCGCGATCTTATGGCGCGCCGCAGACGGACGACAATTGCGTCGGTTCAGCGCACAGACGATGCTCCATGACATCGCGTTTTATCCGCGAGGGCAGGAGATTCTGCTCATCGGATCAAGGCCCTCTGAATCGCAATGGCCTTCCGCGGTGCTGTGGGACGAGTCCACCGGCCAAAGAACTCGTGCGTTGGGCGAAAGCCGCGGTTCGCGGGGCGCGTTCAGTTCCGACGGCGCCCAATTCTTGTTCACGTCCCAGAAAGGCGCAGTCGCCATTTGCGATGCCGGCACGGGGCGTCGGCTGCGCAGCTACCCGGCCTGCCAGGCATCACTTCTTTCTCCGCTGGCGTTCAGTCCCGACAGGCAACAATTCCTGATTGGACATCTGGACGGCAAAATTAGCCTGTGGGACGTCGACACCGGTCAGAGGCTTCGCGTTTTAGAGGGCGGGCATCCCCGTCCCAAAACTGATTCGACTTCGGGACTTGCTGGGATCGCCCGACAGTTCGAGGAGGCGGCGAATGAGAGCGTTGGCATGCCGCCAGGCAGCGTATGGATCCGGTCGGTAGCCTTCAGCGCGGACGGCCGCCGCATCTTAACGACGGGCGGAGAGTCGGCCGTACTTTGGGACGCGGAAACGGGTCAACTGCTGCACACGATTCTCGACCATGCCGGGGGAAACGCCTCGGCCGTCTTCAGTCCTGACTCAACTTCCGTCCTCGTGGCATCGAGCGACGAGGCGGGCAATGCGGCGCTGTGGGACGTGGAAAGCGGCCGTCTCGTCCGCAGTTTTGCTGGCGCCGAGGGAGCAGTCGTCGCCTTCAGTCCCAACGGCCAATATGTAGCATGCGTCTCTGAGCGCTCCGCAAGCTTTGGAGTGTGGGACGCCGACACTGGGCAGCACGTGCGCTGGTTCGAGGGCGAACGCATCACTCCGCTGCACGTCTGCACCGCCGAAGGCGGTCGCCAACTCGCCGCTGTGTGGGGCGATACTGCGGCGGTCTGGGATCTGCCATCCGGGCGGTTAATGCGGTCGTTCAAGACGGGCGTGAATGTGAGCGAGCAGATTGCAATCACGCCTGACGGGCGGCGATTGTTTTGCTACAACTGGACTGGCCTGCAACTCTGGGAAGTCTCTTCGGGCGTCCTCCTCCGCGATCTCCAAAAGAGCATTCCGCAGGGGTTCACCGTCCACGCCGTCGCGATGACCGACGACGGATCACGAGCAGTTTTGGCAGGAAGCAACCGCGAAGATCGTAACATTCAATTAAGCCTTTGGAACTTAGAGAACGGCGCCAAGGTAAAGGACCTTCCCGGAGGCTACGGGAAGCTCGAGCATAGCGGTCTCTCGCCCGATGGCCGATTAGCCGCCGTAAGCTCCTCTGACTTTTCACGCTTCATCTTCTTGGATGTCGCCCGCGGACAACCGCTATGGAGCATCCGCCCAATAGTTTTCATGAGCTTCAGTCCGGACGGACAAAAAGTACTCATGTCAGCGTGGACTCCCCAAACAACCGTCGTTACCGGGATTTGGGATGCAGCTCGCGGGAAGCTTCTGCGAGCGATGGCTTTCGAAGACCCCGACGATAACGCGTGGTGCGGCGCGTTCAGTCCGGATTCCGCGCAGGTGCTGATCGGTTATGCGAGCGGCGCAGTTCGGCTGTTCGATGCGTCCACCGGAAGGCTGCTCCGAACGTTCCAAGGGCACACGAGCTTTGTCAACGCGTTGGCCTTTGGCGCCGGCGGCCGCTACGTCGTCAGTGGTTCTTCCGACAGTACGCTTCGCTGTTGGAGCGTCGCTACAGGCGACGAGCTGTTGCGGCTGACGATGGTGGACGACGGACGCGATTGGCTGGCGGCCACGCCCGAAGGACTTTTCGATGGTTCGGAAGGCGGACGAGAACGGGTCGCGTTTCGCATCGGCGGCGGACTGAACGTTGTGCCGGTGGATCGTTTTTTCCAGGACTTCTACCGTCCGGGTTTGATGGCGAGCTTATGGAAGGCCGTGCCAG
>DASZUP010000503.1:0-4127 GCA_035547635.1 Pirellulales bacterium | reverse complement strand
GAAGCTTACAATTCGCGACAGGGCTTTTATCAGCGCGCTGCATATCTGGGCGCACGCTGCAACCCGGTCGATGCCGGCGGCGATCCGAAACTGGGCAACTACCGGTTGCCCGAATTCGCTTTACCCGACGGCATGACGCTGGAGCGGCTGGCGCATCGCCGCGGATTGGCGCCGCTGGTCGATGGGTTGGCGAAGCAGGTCGAAGCCGGCGGAGAGCTGGCGGCGATGACCGAAATGCAGCGCCAGGCGTTCGAGTTGATCGCCGGTCCGCAAGCTCGCGAAGCCTTCGACGTGACGCGCGAGCCGCAAGCGCTGCGAGACAAGTACGGAACGCACGCCTGGGGACACGCGGCATTGTTGGCCCGGCGGCTGGTTGAAGCGGGCGTGACCTTCGTCACGATCAACCTGTACGAGAAAGACGTCGACTGGTGGGACGACCATTACACGATCGAGAAAAACCTGCGCAAGCGCCTCCCGCCTTACGATCAGGCCTTTTCGGCCTTGATTGAAGATCTGCACCAGCGCGGCCTGGCCGAGCGGGTGCTGGTCGTCGCCTGCGGCGAGTTCGGTCGCAATCCGCGCATCGACAAGAACGCCGGACGCGGCCATTGGCCTCGCGCCATGACCGCCGTGCTCGCCGGCGGCGGCATTCGCACCGGGCAGGTCATCGGTTCGACCACTGCCGACGGGGGCGAACCGGCCGACCGCCCGCTTCTGCCCGGCGATCTGCTGGCCAGCATTTACCGCGTGCTGGGCATCGATCATGAGCAGACGCTGCCCGATCTGCAGAACAGGCCCGTTCGGCTGGTCGACGCGGGCGAGCCGATTCGCGAGCTGTTTTAGGCCTGTAGCTCCGCAGCGCATGTGATCGACCTCGAGATGCTTGTCGCTACGGGCGGACTGTCGGCTTTCGCTCTGCGAAAGCACGTACTTTCGCAGAGCGAAAGTCAACAGTGGACCGGCGCCATCGCTCCGTTCGTTGCCGTTTAGCCTCGCCAGGCAGGCTTGTGGCCGTCGCCACTGCGGCCGATAATGGCCCTGGTTGATTCGCCCGCCGCTAGTTCGTGCGGTTTTGAGCCTGCCTTGAAACGCGCGCCGCCGAGATTCCGGAGATATTGCCGATGCGTAGTTGCGTCTTGCTTGTTGGCCTGATGTTCTGCACGATTGTCGCTGCTTACGCAGATGCGGCGGACTGGCCCCAGTTCCGCGGCCGCAACTGTTCAGGCCGCGCCGAAGGCAACGGCGAACTGCCGGCGGAGATCGGACCGGACGTCAACGTGATCTGGAAAACGGCGCTGCCGCCCGGTCACTCGTCGCCGGTCGTGTTCGGCAAGCGGATTTACTTGACTGCCGTGCGCGACGAACAACTGCTCACGATCGCCCTCGAGCGCAGCACGGGCAAGGTCCTGTGGGAGGTCGAAGCGCCGCACGAGAAGCTGGAGACGATCCACCGCATCGGCAGCCATGCCCAGCCGAGCCCCGCAACCGACGGCGAGCGAGTGGTCAGCATGTTTGGCTCCAGCGGATTGTACTGTTACGACGCTGAGGGCAAGCTGCTTTGGAAGCGCGCGATGGGGCCGTTCAATAACGACTTCGGCGCCGGCAGCTCGCCGGTCATCTCCGGCGACCGCGTGATTCTCTGTCAGGACCACGACACCGACTCGTTCCTGGAAGCCTTCGACGTACGAACCGGCAAGACGATCTGGCGCACCGACCGTTCCGAGTTTCCTCGCAACTTCTGCACGCCGGTGATCTGGGAAGTCGACGGCGGCAAGCAGATCGTCGTGGCCGGCACGCTCCGCGTGGTCGGCTACGATTTCGACACGGGCCGCGAGTTGTGGACGGTGCGCGGCATCGCCCGTACGGTCTGCATGACGCCGGTCGTCGGCGATGACGGCATGTTGTACGTCGCCGGCTGGTCGGCCGGGGGCGACGCCAACGAGCGGATTACGGTCGAGCCGTTCGAAAAAGCGGCGCCCAAGTACGATGCCAACGGCGACGATCAATTTCAGGAGAACGAATTGCCGTCCGGCGACATCAAGCAGCGATTTTCGCAGGTCGATCGCGACAAGAGCGGCGGCATCACGCAGGCCGAATACGAATACTTCCGCGGCCTGTTTGATCAATCGCGCAACGTGGTCATCGCCATCAAGCCGGGCGGTTCCGGCGACGTGACGAAATCGCACCAGTTGTGGGAGAGCGACAAGTTCGTGCCCTTCTGCTCCTCGCCGCTGTATTACCAGGGGCTGGTATTTACGGTCAAAGACGGCGGCATCTTTTCCTGTCTCGACGCCAAGACGGGCAAGATGCTGAAGTACGGCCGGCTTGGAGCGACCGGCAACTACTACTGCTCGCCGGTGGCCGGAGACGGCAAGATTTACGTGGCCAACGAGCAAGGACAATTGAGCGTGGTCAGCGCCGACAAGAGCTGGAAGACAATCAGCACCGCTGAATTTGGCGAAGACGTTTATGCCACGCCCGCATTGGTCGACGGCAAGATCTACTTCCGCACCGCCGGTCACTTGTACTGCTTCGGCCTCACACAGCCTTAGGGAACAACATGAATTGCGGCAGCCTGGTAACGGCGTACACGACAAAGAATCCCAGCGAAGCCGAGGTGGTTCGCATGGCGCTGGAAGGGGCCGGCATTCTGGCGACGCTGAGCGGTGGACGACAGGCGGGCCTTACCGGCGCGGTCGACATCGAAGTGATGGTCCGGGCCGAAGACGCCCGGCGAGCCCAGGAATTTCTTGCCGAGCACCAGGCTTTTCCGGTCAGCGATCAGGAGGTTGAGCAAGCGGAGCTGGAAAGCGAAGAAAAGGGTGGCGGCGAGGAACCGCCTGAGTCAAGATAGAGCCCGCAATGATGCCCAGGCGGCGGGCGAAGAGTCCGCGGCGCAATGCGGCCTGTCAGATTGACCCACGGTGATGCACCCACGATGACGGAACAGATTTCGAGACGCGAAGCAATGACCAAGGCGGGAATCACGACGGCCGCGGCACTGGGCGCGGCGTCGCTCGGCGCCTCAGCACAAGCCGAGACGGCCGGCGGGCGGCCGGCGGACGAGCCGTTCGGCTACTGTCTGAATACCAGCACCATCCGCGAACAGAACGTCGGCATCGTGAAGGCGGCCGAGATCGCCGCCGAAGCCGGCTATCAGGGCATTGAACCTTGGATCCGCGAAATTGATGACTACGTCCAAGGCGGCGGCTCGCTCAAGGATCTGGCCAAGCGGATCACGGATCTTGGGTTGAAGGTCGAGAGCGCCATCGGCTTCGCCCGCTGGATTGTCGACGACGACGCCGAGCGAGCGCAAGGCCTGGAGGAAGCCAGGCGGACCATGGACCTGGTAGCCCAACTGGGCGGCACGCGCATCGCCGCGCCGCCGGCCGGCGCCACCGACACGCCGCCGCTCGATCTGTTTCAGGCCGCCGAGCGCTATCGCCAACTGCTCGAACTGGGCGAACGGATGGGCGTTGCGCCGCAGTTGGAAGTCTGGGGCTTTTCCAAAAACCTCAGCCGCTTGGGCGAGACGGCGCTGGTAGCGATCGAAAGCGGCCATCCGCAGGCCGCCATGTTGCTGGACGTCTATCATCTCTACAAAGGCGGTTCAGGCTTCAGCGGCCTGAAGCTGTTGGGCGGGCGCGGCATGCACGTGTTTCACGTGAACGACTATCCGGCCGCACCCGCGCGCGATAAGATCTCCGACGCCGAGCGCGTTTATCCGGGCGATGGCGTGGCGCCGCTGAAGCAGATCTTTCGAGACCTGCGCGACGGCGGATTCCGCGGCGTGCTGTCGCTGGAGTTGTTCAATCGGTCCTATTGGAAGCAGGACCCGCTGCTTGTCGCCCGCACCGGTTTGGAAAAGACCCGCGCCGCGGTTCGCAGCAGCCTGGCAGACGCGGGATCTTAACGTGTCGCTGAGCGTGAATTGACGGCAGGGCCTGTCATTGAGCGCCAGTTTTGTTCTAAGCCGCCACCGCCGGGCTCGTCCCGGTGGAGCGCTGATTGATCCGCTAGTGTAGTGTCTCACGCAGATGGGGCTTTATTGAGAACCGCTCGGGCGCGGGCGACTTTGGCGAGGATCTCGTCGGCCTTGGCGGTCCAGATGTAGGGCGTCGCGGAGG
>DASZUP010000502.1:0-2824 GCA_035547635.1 Pirellulales bacterium | reverse complement strand
AAACGTGACGGCCGGCAAGTACAACGACGGTTCGAAGCCGATGCGCGCCGAGTTAGCCAGGCGCCTGGCGGACGGCATGCAGTCAGCTTGGGAGAACACGAAGCGGACGCCCATCACCTCGGCCGACCTCGAATGGCGCACTGTGGCCGTGGCTTTGCCGCCCAGTCCCGCGCTGGACGAACAGGCGCTCTTGAGAATCGTCGACGATTCAGCCGCCAAACCGGTCGACCGCGTCCGGGCGGCTCGCAACCTCGTCTGGCTGCATCGGGCGCAGCGCGGGGACAAGATTGACTTGACTTGCCTGAAGCTTGGTCCTGGCTACCTGGTGCACATGCCCGGCGAGTTATTCATTGAGTATCAATTGGCAGCCGCAAATATGCAGCCTGACGCGCCCGTTTGCATGGCCGCCTACGGCGACTACGGTTCCGGCTATATCGGCGTCGAAATTGCATATTCGCAAGGCGGATACGAAACGGGCCCGGTCTCGCGCGTGGCGCCCGAGGTGGAGAAGGTGCTGATGGACGGCATGCAGGAGTTGTTGAAATAAGCCGGCGCTCGCCAGAGATAACTACGGTTCAGTCCGCGAGCAGGAGCGTCTTTACGGACCGAACGTCGACCAGGAAGAGATCTTCAGCCCAGGGAAAAGCGACGATGAATGCTCATTTTTTCGCGTCCGCGATTGCTCTCGCATTGGCCGCGGCGCTATCAATATTGGCTCCCGCCGATGTTTCCGCCCAAACCGCGTCTCCGGGCGACACGATGCTCGCCGAGTATTTCCGCGCTGAAACAGCCAGCCTTGCCGAGCGCTGCCTGGCAGACGTCAAGACGCTGGAGGATTGGACCTCGCGGCGCGCCGAGTACCGCCGCCAACTGGCTGAAATGCTCGGGCTCGATCCGATGCCAGAAAAAACGGACTTGAAGGCGGTCGTCACCGGCAAGCGCGAACACGAATTCTTCAATGTGGAAAACTTGCAGTTCCAGTCGCGCCCTGGGCTGTACGTGACGGCCAACCTGTATTTGCCCAAGAAACAGGACAAGCCCGCGCCGGCGGTACTGTACGTTTGCGGTCACGGCCAGGTGAAGAAGAACGGCGTCAGCTACGGCAATAAGACGACGTATCAGCATCATGGCGAATGGCTGGCGCGTAATGGCTTCGTGTGCCTGACGATCGACACGATCCAACTGGGCGAGATCGAGGGCATCCACCACGGCACGTATCGTGAAGGGATGTGGTGGTGGAATTCGCGCGGCTACACGCCCGCGGGCGTCGAGGCCTGGAACGGGATTCGCGCGCTGGATTATTTGCAGTCGCGCCCCGAGGTCGACGGGGAGAAACTGGGCGTGGCCGGCCGTTCCGGAGGCGGGGCGTATAGCTGGTGGGTCGCGGCGCTTGACGAGCGCGTCAAGGCCGCCGTGCCGACGGCCGGCATCACCGATCTGGAAAACCATGTCGTCGATGGCTGCGTCGAAGGGCACTGCGATTGCATGTTCATGGTCAACACCTATCGTTGGGACTACCCGCAAGTCGCGGCGCTGGTGGCTCCTCGCGCATTGTTGATCACTAACACGGACAAGGACGGCATTTTTCCGCTCGACGGCGTCGAGCGCGTGCATCGCAAGGTGCGCGAGATCTATGGCCTTTACGGCGCCGACAACCAGTTGGGGTTGCAGATCAGCGAAGGTCCGCACAAGGACATCCAGGAGTTGCAGGTCGCCGAATTCCACTGGTTCAACCGCTTCCTGAAGGGAGAAGACGCTCCGGTGGAAAATAGCGGCATCAAGTACCTGGAGCCGGAAGAGCTCAAGGTTTTTGAGACGCTGCCCGCCGACGAGATCACCAGCCATATCCACGACACGTTCGTTCCCATCGCTGCGGCTCCTCAGACGCCTGAAAGCAAGCAGACTTGGAGCCGGCAGCGAGACGCGTGGCGGCAGGCATTGCAGGAGAAATGTCTCGCCGGCTGGCCGCAATCGCCGGCGCCGCTCCATCTCAGCGAGGCGTTTTCCGAGCAGCGAGAAGGCTTGCGGCTGACGGTTTACGATTTCGAGAGTCAACCGCACGTCCGCCTTCGACTGTACGTGTGGAATAACGTCAACTTGAAACGCCCCAGCCAGGTTTCGCTGGCCGTTGGCGATCCGGCTTCGCTTCCCGGTTGGAGCAAGCTGCGTCGCAATTTCGGCGAGCTTTTGGCCGCCGATGGCTTGCCCGAGCCCGTCGCAGGCCAGGAAGAAACGCCGCTGGCCGCGGACGCGATCCAAGCCTTGTTTCTGCCTCGCGGCCTGGGAGCGACCGCCTGGGACGAAAGCCCTCGCAAACAGATTCAGAACCGGCGCCGTTTCATGCTGCTTGGCCAGACGCTGGCGGGCATGCAAGCCTGGGACGTGCGTCGCGCGCTGGAAGCCATGCGGTTGATTGAAGTCGCCCGAGGCGCTCCGCTGCAAGTCTCCGCACGCGGCGACCTGGCGGCGGTCACGTTGTACGGCGCGCTGTTCGGTCCGTCGCCCGAAAAGTTGACGCTGAGCGAATTGCCCGTCAGCCATAGCTCGGGTCCCGATTTGCTCAACGTGATGCGTTTTCTCGATCTGCCGCAGGTTGTGGCGATGGTCGCGGAGCGCGGACCGATCGAACTGCTGACGGCGGACCGCGAGGCATGGAGCTATCCCGCGGCGGTGGCCCAGAACCTGGGGTGGCCTGAGTCGCAATTAAAAATCGGCTCGCAAGCAACCGCGGAAGAAAACGAGGAAGGCGCTTCTCAATGATCCTGCGAACGATGATACTGCGAACGATGTCGTTGATTCTGTGCGTCGCAATGCTGTTATTGGG
>DASZUP010000501.1:0-3190 GCA_035547635.1 Pirellulales bacterium | reverse complement strand
CTCTCCACGATGTTATTGTCCAGCGGGGCTCCGGCCTTGCGGAGAAACAGAGTCAGTTTCTCCCAATGCCTGCGTAGATACTGGATCGCGGCTCCCAGCCCTGAGTGCGGCTCGACCAGTTTTTCGTCGATCTGCCATTTCAGCCAGTCTCGCAGCCGATCCATCACGGGGCCGCTTTCCGCCTGGTGATATTGCAGCCGCTCTTCCGCCGTCATGCCTTCTTTGCGTGCGGCCGCGTCGTTGCGATAGATGGTCTCAATCGCTTCCAGCACGTAGCGGCACTCGTCGGGAAAGCGGTCGTGCACGTCGACGAATTGGCGTCGTGCATGAGCCAGGCAGTTCGCCAGGATGGTCTGCAATTCGCCCGGCCGATTGCGCGACAGAGGATCGCACATCTGGATCGGCGGCGGCAATTCCGTCGCGCGACGCTTAAGCACGTCTTCAAGATTTTCGCCCGCATGTTTCGAGCCGCTAAAAAACAGTGCAATCCGGCGCCCGGCGCAGTCGGCGACGACGCCGGAGGTGAACAAGCCCGTGCGCTTCGCTTCCTTCTTCTCCGCTCCTTCGTCGAGCGATGCGTCCAGGGCTTGTTGCTTGGCCCGCGATCCCATCCGCTCCAGGATCTTCACGGTGGTGTCGTCGTTGTGCAGTACATCGCCAGCGGCGGCCTGACGGATCAACTCTTCGTGAACCGGTTGGAAGTTGGGCGCCACGGCATTGACGATTTGCCATTGCGTCGAGGCTGGCAGCGGAACGCCCAGGCTCCCCTGCAGCCCTTGCAGTCGATTGAAGGGCAGGCCGCTCCCGTACTTGAGCAGGCCAATCATGCTGGCCGTCGTCGCCTCGTACTTCCGCTGGCCCGCTTGTTCCGGCGCCTGCGCCGTGAACAGCTTGCCGCACAGATGGCAACGCAGTTTTTGCAATTCGTAGATCGTGGCTTGCACGGGCGGTTGGCCGACGAACCGGATCAGCACTCCCGGACGAGTCTGCTCGTAGACCGTTCCTCGGCCGCAGTCGGGACACGTCGCGCCAGGCGTGAGCGATTCGTGACGCACTTTCACGCGCTGCGCGGCGGGATAGTCGCCCGCTCCGTTTCGCCCATGACCTTGCTTGGACGCAGCGGCCTGTTGGTCGCCGGATGATTGTTCCGGCGAATCTGCCGGCGGGCGATCATCGTCGACGGGTTGCTCGCCATCCGCCGCAGAATTTCCTTTTTCGCGGCCGGTCACGTCGGCGGTTTTCTCGGTCGTCGCGCCGAACAGGAGCTTTCGCAACCGGGCGATCGTCGTGCTCTTCTTGTCGATTAGTTGCGTGACATAGAAGTACGATTCGAGGACCGCGCGCAGCGTCTGAAGATCCTCTTGTTCCAGCGTCCCTTGCTCGATGCGCGCAACGAGCGACTCCAATTGGGCGACGTCCATTTCAATGACTTCCTCGGGCTTGCGCGCGTTCATGCGCCCGACCTTTCGCAACAGGCGAAAAGAGCTTTCCGAGCCGCGATGAACGACGAGATAACAGAAAGGGCCGCTGGCGGGCAAGACGAGTTCAACCGCACAAGAACGGACGCCGCCGCGCTGCGGCTTCCTGGCGGCGAACTAACGGGGAGTCACCGGACGCCAAGCGGGCGCCGCCTTCGTCCCGTTCGGATCGCCGGCCGAGAGCAGGACGTGCAGTTCATGGGCGGCCAGCGTCTTCGCGCTTTCGTTGCTCCCCGCAGGCCACCAGCGAAACTTCGATTCGGAGAGCCGCTTCTGGCAAAGCCAGAAGCCTTGACCGTCGTAAGCAAGCACCTTCACGGCCGTGGCTCGCCGATTGCGAAAAGCGAACACCGTGCCGCAGAAGGGATCTTCCCCCAAGGCGGCTTTGCAGAGCCGCACCAGCCCATCGATGCCCTTGCGCTTATGCTGAGCTCAGCATAAGCGGAATTATGCGGTGCGAGCATTTATGCAGAGCAACGGCCACCCACTCGAGTTGATCAGCTCCTTTTGGGCGTTGAAGCGGCTCGCCAATGATGCCTGACTCCGCATAAATACATGGCGATCGTCCATATAGCCATAGGCCGAAGACGCGCGCCACAAGGTCTCTCCGGACGACGCGTTCGGCAGGCCAACCTGAAACCACCGAACGCAACACGTCCAGTAACACGAGGATTTTCGAAGACTGCTTGACATGGCGGCACAACCCCGCGAAAGGCTTGCTCCGCCCCGCGACGTATGTGGCTCGCTTTTGCTTCTCGCGATGCTTCGACCCTCGCAAGAACGGCTTTCAATTATGCAGAGACTAAAGCAACCTCAAACACCGTCCTGAAGCGAGAAAAGTTGCTCAACTCCGCATAAATGCTCGCACTGCATAATTGCGAAAATCGACCGGCTCCAGGCACACGAGAATCCGCATCTGGGGCGTGATCTGCAGCACTACCGCGTCTCCCAGAAGCTTCGGCTCAGGGCGGCCAAATCCGGGAGTTGGGGCCCTTTGAACTCGAGTCGCATCTTCGCTCCCGAACTCCTCTCGAACTCGATCACGCATTCGCTCGCGGCCGCGAGTGACGAAGGCGTCAATTCCACGAAAGCCGGCGCCGGGGCGACGTCCCGACCGCCTTCGTCGCCAGGCGCCGCCGCATCCGATCGCTTCTTCAAGGCGTAATAGTCGACCCGCAATGTCGCCGCCGTCTTGCTCACCCCGTAACGGGCCGCCAGTTCAACAGCCAATTGCCACAGCGATTCGGGAATTCGAGCCCCCAACGCTCGTGATCGACGCCATTGCGCCCACCTCGCCGCCGCTCGCGACAGCTCGGCTGGCAGTTTCTGCGGGCTTCGCGCCGCCATCACATGACCTCCCGGAGTTCGATTTCCAGGATGTCACGCTAGCACGCCCGCCGATGCCGATCATGCAGCCTTGCTGCAAGGACACGACAGAGTACCAGTTCATCGAACTCTGGGAACTGCCTGACGACCCTGCCTAAACGCGTTTCCCGGTGAAACCGTTGCGGGCGGTTTCATGGCGGAATAGCCGCCGCAACTTGCTTCGGTCACATCGACCGACCGCATTCTACCAACTTGCCGCCTGCGTCATTTGGCCCTTCCGCCGATGTCATGGAGTGGAGGCCGAACTGAGGTGGCGGCGAATGCGCACGGTGATTTACTGGACGGTCAATTCGGCCCGTGGCTGGCGAAAGGTTTCCAGCGCCTAG